>JAZQEN010000083.1:0-16474 GCA_045539015.1 Candidatus Cryptobacteroides sp. | reverse complement strand
GCAAGTCGTTTCGAGTGGGAGAAGGAGATCCCTGTAGCAGAAGTTCAGGAACTTCTGAAGATATGCGAACCAGGCGTGATCGACAAGACACGCTACCTCGTTGAGGCTGGCGAGCACACATATGAGGTAGACGAATTCTACGGTGACAACGAAGGCCTTACAGTGGCTGAAGTTGAGCTTTCTTCTGAGGACGAGGCTTTTGCAAAGCCTGAGTGGCTCGGTGAGGAGGTTACCGGAGATGTGAAGTACTACAACTCTATGCTTATGAAGAACCCATATAAGAATTGGGCTAAATAATTTTCCGGCAGTGGTCCGTGCGGACCACTGCCTTTAAAAGTAAAACCATGACCGACAAGAACACTGAACTGGACCAGCCGCAGGTATTCGACCCGCTGGACATGAATAATTATAAGGTAGAGAAACTGCCTAAGATGCAGAAATCAGGATTCGAGAAATGGATGGCCCGATTGGGAGGTCCTCTGGCAATTCTGGTCTTCGTGCTGATATATTGGTGCGTAGATATCCCGTTGTTTGACAATATTGATATCTCTACGCTGTCTGAGAAGGCCCAGAAGCGCTTCGAGGTCATAGGTATAGATAATTTTATACGTGCATGCTATGCGATGCTCGCAATCTTCTGTGCATCAATAGTATTATGGATAACCGAGGCAGTGCAGAGCTACCTGACTTCCCTGATGGTGATCCTTGCCATTGTGCTTTGCGGAGTCACCACCCAAAAGGAAGCGTTCGCTCAGCTGGGACATCCTGTGATGTGGCTCAACATCCTGTCATTCGTCCTTGCCAGCATGCTCGTAAAGACCAAGGCGGCAAAGAGATTTGCCCTATGGTTTGTGCTTAAATTCGGAAAGAGTGCAGCCGGCATATTCTTCAGTTTCCTTGTAATCAACGTAGTCCTGTCGATGTTCATCTCAGCGACAACCGTAAAGGCAACCATCCTTCTTCCTATATTCATGGTGGTCGCAGCAATTTTCGGAGCGAGTCAGGGCAATCGTAACAATTTCGGCCGTAACCTTGTGCTCCAGAACCTCTTCCAGGTAAATATCGGAGCAAGTGCCTTCATGACAGGTTCCGGCGCAAATCTTCTTGCAGTCTCTCTGATGATGGGAGCTTACAGTTCTCTCTCATTCGGTTATTCGGATTGGCTTGCAGCAGGATTCCCACTGGCGATGATTCTTCTCCTGCTGGGATGGTTCATCGGCGTGAAAGTCATCTTCCCTATGAAGAAAGAAGAAAGGCAGCCTCAGATCGAAGGTGGAATGGCCCGTCTTCGCGAGGAGCTTGATGCAATGGGCAAGATGACCCTTGACGAATTCAAGGCCATAGCAATCTTTGTCGGTGTGCTCGTCCTGTGGGTGACTGGAGAATGGCATGGCATTGATGAAACAACTGTTGCATTCATCGGAGCCATCATTGCCCTTATGCCGGGCATCGGAGTGGTGAAGTGGAACGATGTGGATATTCCTTGGCATCTCATGCTTTTCTCAGCAGGTGCCTATACTCTTGGTTCGGGCCTCAATGCCACCGATCTTCCTAATATTCTCGTAAATGCAGGTATGGATTCTCTCGGAATCACAGGCGAGACACCTTTCTTCGTGCTCTACCTGCTTCTTACCGGACTTATGCTCTTCAGCGGTCTTCTCTTCCAGTCGAAGACCATGAGGGCGCTGATATTCATACCTATAGCCATCGGAGTCGAGCAGCAGTTCGGATACCCTCCTATGAGCCTCTCATTCCCTGTGGCGCTTTTGATTGAACATGTTTACGTGCTGCCTTTCAACAGCAAGCCGGCAGCACTGCTATATACGACAAACCATTACAGCTGGAGCGATACCTTCAAGTTCGGAATCACAATGATGCTCATCGCATGGGTGATGATTCTGATCTGGGGACAGACAGTCCTCCACTGGTTAGGTTATACCCCGGGCTTATTCTGATATGATAAAGATTCAGGCAAAGAAACACGATAATTTCTCGGTTGAATTCAAATTCGGGTTCAACTATGTGGATGATGGCAAAAAGGACCGTTTTGCCGTCAATGCATGGATGTTCATGCCTGGCAGTCTGGATATTACTCCTGAGAATTACGGTAAGCAGCAGTTCTATAGAGATATAAAATCCAATGTAAGGATCATTACTCCATCCTATCTTCTGCGCGATATTGCCAAGGATGACTCATTGCCGATGCGCTCCCTGAAGATGGCTCTGGAAAAAGTTGCGGCTTCACCTGCTCAGGCTCAGATGGATGCATATGAATATCATCTGAAGATGTTCGCTGCAATTCTGAAGAGTGCGATCCGCAATCAGGCCACCCATATCAGAAATACCGTTTCGCTCGCAGATGCTGCATATCTGGTCGATGATTATGTATCCAGTATAGAACTTATACTGAGCAAGTACAGGGCCATGTTTGCAATCATCGATGTGCCGTCAGTTTCAGACCAGGTCAGGAATTACTTCCGCCTTTGTGATGAGTTCATCACTCATGTGGTGGAGGTGCAGACCATCCGGATCGTGAGAAGGATGGATGCGACTGCACGGACGTCGCAGGAACTGTCTATAAGGGACAGGTTTGCACAAATGGTGATGGCTCAGCGTGAGTACAAGATGAATAAGGGTTATGATGTCCTTAACGGGGAGGTGAACCATGACAGGAGGCTGATCCATCATCGTGGGATGCTGAAGAAATTCATCGAGAGCGATCTCTATATCCAGTTGAGCAAGAAAAAGGACGGAGTTGCTGTCGAGCAGCTTATGTACAGCGTTGCGGCCGGAATAGCAATGATATTCGCGACAGGCATATCCTGGTATTCGCAGATGAAATACGGCAATATCACGTGGCCGCTGTTCGTAGTCCTGGTCATCAGTTACATGCTGAAGGACCGCATAAAGGAATTGGCGCGATACTACTTTGCCCATAAGCTTGGTAACAAGTACTTTGACAAGAAGGCTGATATTTCGATCGGAAACAGGACGGTCGGTGCCCTGAAGGAGGGATTTGATTTTGTTTCCTATTCCCGTACGCCTCAGGAGGTGAAAAGACTTCGTGAAAATGCCTCGTCCATTGTAGACGAGTCACGTATCTTTGAGGAGAAGATACTCCTTTACAGACAGTCCCTGACAATGGATGACGAATCAATAAAGAAAAGTTCGGATTATCCTTTGCAGGGAATAAATGAGATCATGCGTCTTCATCTGACCAGGTTCACCCATAAGATGGATAATGCCACGATCCCTATAGATACCTTTGATGCCGAGGGTAATGTGGTTACTATCAATGTCCAGAAAAGCTACTATATCAATATCGTGTTCCAGCTGCAGCATGACAATGAAGTGGAGTATCACCATTTCAGGATAACCATGACGCGGGCTGGCGTACTTCATATAGTTGAAATGTAGGATATATATACGTTTGTATAGAAAAAATGCTTAAATTCGCGTGATTCGAATTTAAGCATTTTTTCATATGAAAATTTTAAAGAAAGACGGTAGTTACAAGTGGACATTCAGCAATGTCGGCGGTGTCCCACGTGTTAATATCACCTCAGGTGCGGATATCGAGCACCTTGGTGAGTTGGATCCTAAACTTTGGACTGTGCTTTCATGTCCTGTGAAAGGCCTTGAGATTCCCGACAAGAGTCTTGGTTTCATCGATGCTGACGGAGATGGAAGGATAAGAATCAATGATGTGGTGGCTACGGCCAAGTGGCTGACAAAGTTTCTCAAGAATACTGACCTGATACTTCAGGGCAAGGATTCCATAGATATGGAACAGATTGATACCGCGACCCCTGAGGGTGCGAAACTATATGCTTCAGCAAAGCAGATTCTTGCAAATCTTGGAAAGGAAGGTTCTGTGGTATCAGTCGCTGATACGGCTGATGTGGCCGCTATTTTTGCGAAGACCCGTTTCAATGGAGACGGTATCATAATAGAGGATTCGGCGGATGATCCGGAGGAAAAGGCTGCGATTGCGGCTGCCGTTGCTGCCGTTGGCGGTGTTACAGACCGTAGCGGCGTTCCTGGAGTGAACGCTGACAAGATAGAGGCTTTCTATTCAACTCTGGCAGCTTATGCTGCATGGTGCGACAGCGCCGTGGAGGCTCCTTACGGAGCCGATACTGATGCTGCGATTGCAGCATACAATGCCCTTGATGCAAAGGTGAAGGATTTCTTTGTAAGATCCAAGCTCGCTGCGTTCTCGCCTGACAGCACAGCATCTCTCGATGTGCAGACATCATATATCCAGGCAATCAGTGCCGAGAATCTCACAGGCAAGACTGACGAAATCGCTTCGTATCCGATTGCCAGAGTGACAGGCACGGCGGAAATCAATCTTGATGAACCGATAAATCCTGCATGGACCGCTCAGTTCAATCTTCTCAAGTCAGTCGTTCTCAAGGACAAGAAGGTGCTTACAGAGGAGGACTGGAATGCAATCGGTGCTCAGTTTGCTGCCTATACAGCATGGAAGAACGCCAAGGCCGGTGCCGAGGTTGAAGGTCTCGGAATTGAGGCAGTGCGCAATTTCATGGCTCAGGACAAGAAGGCTGCATTGCTGGAGCTCGTTGCCAAGGATGCTGCCTTGGCTGAGGAAGCCGGAAACATCGAGTCTGTCGACAAGTTCCTGCATCTGATGCGTGATTTCTACAGGCTTCTCAGAAACTTTGTGACTCTTCAGGATTTCTACGATAAAGACAAGAAGACTGTGGCTATTTTCCAGTCAGGAACCCTGATCATCGATCAGAGGGCATGCCGTTTCTGTATGAACGTCCTTGATATGGCCAAGCATAATGCTACGGCTGCTCCGTGCGGAATGTACCTCCTATATTGTGATTGTACATGTAAGTCCAAGCCAGGCAAGCTTCAGATTGTCGCAGCTGTGACAACCGGTGAGGTCGGAGATCTTTTCGTAGGTAAAAATGCAATCTATTATGACAACGCAGGATTGGAATGGGATGCAGTGATCATCAAGATCGTCGACAATCCTATCAGTGTCGGTCAGGCGTTCTGGTCTCCATATCGTCGTATGGCTACAACCATAGAGAACCTCATCAGCAAGAAGGCGGCCGAGAAGGACGCCAAGATGATGGATCAGGCGAATGCCAAGATCAATGCGGCTCCTGCTGCAGTTGCAGTTCCTGCACCTGCGCCGGCAGATGGCTCTGCCCCTGCCGCAGCACCTGCCCAGACCCCGGCAAAACCGCCGTTCGATATCGCTAAGTTCGCCGGCATCTTTGCAGCCATCGGTATGGCCGTAGGTATGATAGGTTCAGCCCTCGTCGCTCTCTTTACGGGACTTGCCGCTTTGAAATGGTGGCAGCTGGTGATGGTGTTTGTGGGTCTGATGCTGATTATTTCAGGACCTGCAATGATCCTTGCATGGCTCAAGCTGCGCAGAAGAAGCATCGCTCCGCTTCTTAATGCAAACGGTTGGGCGATCAATGCTTCCTCAAAGGTCAGCATTCCGTTCGGTGAGACCCTTACCGACCTTGCGAAGTTCCCTAAGATGAGACTTAAGGATCCGTTTGCAAAGAAAGGGCTGGCTCCATGGAAGAAGTGGTGCATCTCGATCTTCTGCCTGGCGGTTGTCGTTGTCGGCCTCTGGCTCTTCAACCTTCTCGCATGGGCGAAGTATCCTTCTCCGCTCAAGCGCTACCATAAGAAGGCAGCTGTGGAGAATGTTGCCGATTCGCTCAACGTAGCAGATACATCTGTAGTGGTTGAAGTTGTTGAAGAAGTTGTTGTGGAATAATCAATAATAATTATAGACTATGTCAGTTTTTTCTAAGTTCATGAAGGTGCTTGCTGCAGGTGCAGCGGCTCTTCTTTTCGCTGCCTGTGGTGGCAATGGATCAAAGGTTTCTCAGGCTGATGAGAATAATA
The DNA here is from genome assembly GCA_045539015.1 of Candidatus Cryptobacteroides sp. Taxonomy (GTDB): domain Bacteria; phylum Bacteroidota; class Bacteroidia; order Bacteroidales; family UBA932; genus Cryptobacteroides. The sequence continues at coordinate 10,570 of JAZQEN010000083.1, read as the reverse complement.
TGATTCCGGATAATGCGGTATGTGCCGTGAAGGTGGATCTTATGTCTTTGTGGGAGAAGACATCAGGAGATCCGGGTTCACAGGTAAGACAGCTTACTGCTATGGCCAAGATGTTCCTTCCTTCTGTGATTGAAGAGAATATAGAGTCTGAGGCACTTGCGGATATCGCAAATGAATTCCTCTCGGATCCTGCTACCTTGGGTATAGCTCTGGATAAGCCTGCAGTCATGTCTGCAGCATTCGATGTGGTATCATATGAGGATGATGAATATACTGCTCAGGCCTGCCTGACTGTACTGCTGAATGACAGCGAGGCTTTCAACAAGGTGGCTGATGAAGTGCTGGTAATGGCGCGTGAGGAAGGATTGCCTGGTACAAGCAAGACAGTTGTGGATGATGATTATACCCATTATATCTATGTTGCCGAGGATGGCGCTGCACTTGACCTTGGAGTAGGTGCAAAATCAGCAGTTCTCCGTCTGGTATATGATCCGGAATTGGTTGACTATCAGAAGACCATGGTCAATCTTTTTGCTAAGGGAGGTCCGAAGAAGACAGATGGTCTGAAGGCATTCAATGCTGCTGATGAGGATATGGCCCTGTGGCTTGATCTTAACACGACATTGACAGAGGTCATGGAAATCGTCAAGGAGGAAGAAAGATCACTGTATGCACAGCTTCAGCCTATGATGGATCTTTATGAGGGATCATCTGTGACTGCTACTCTCAATTTTGAGGACGGCAAGACTGTAATGCATGTGAATGTATATGGAAATGAGGCGATGGATTCATATAATGACAAGTATTATGCTCAGGCTTCAGACAAGTACTTTGAAAGCGTTCCTGAATCATCGGTATTTGTTGTAAACCTTGCTCTAAAGGATGTTGCCGGCATGCTTGAGGAGATGGCCAAGTCCAACCCGGATTTCGAGGAACTTCTTCCGATGCTTGAGGAAGTCGGTATAGATGAGGATATCCTCAAGGGCCTTCCTGGACAGATCACATTGGCTTTGGACGGAAAGGGAATCGATACAAAGGAAATACCTGGTTTCGTAGCAGTGATGGAGTGTGAGCCGGAGGTATATGCGCTTGTCGAGTCATATCTTGAAGAATATGCTGAACTTTATGATGACGTATATGTCATAGACGGCTTGTGTGCAATCACTTATACTGACGGTGCTCTGTATGCTGTTGAAAGTGGTCTTGCAGCGTCCGGTTATTATCATTTCAATTCAGAGTATGCTGATGTCATTGAGAAGGGCGGTCTCGTAATTGATCTTGAGCAGCTTCCGAAGCATCTTCTTGACGAGTTTGCACAGGAACTCGATTATTCCATGTCAGGAAATGACCTTCTTGAGTACGTGAATGCGCTTACAGTCGCTGTGGATGCTCCGCTTTCCACTACTGTGACCCTTTACATGGCTGACAAGGATCATAACCTTCTCGAGAAACTTGGCGATCTCCTTGCAGGAGAGGTGATGAAAGAGGTCAGGGCGTCATTCTAACGGATAAACAATGCAGTCAATAAGACTACAAGGAGTTGTCCCTGAAGTATTTAACGGTTGTGTGCCCTCGGATCCGGTATCGGATGTCTGGGGCACAGACCTTTTGTTGGAGAGGGGAAAGTCCTATCTCATAAAAGCTGCTTCCGGCAGAGGAAAATCCTCTTTATGCAGTTACATCTATGGCTTGCGCAGCGATTATTCCGGTGTCGTGTCCTTTGACGGCAGGGCGCTGAGTGATATCAGCGCATCCGAGTGGAACTCGATCCGTCAGACTGAATTGGGAATCCTTTTTCAGGATCTGAGGCTTTTCGGAGATCTCACTGCCGTGGAAAATGTCATGATCAAGGCCGGACTGACATCATATTGTGACGAGAAGAAGGCTGTGGAAATGCTCTGCGAACTGGGGCTTTCCGACAGGCTTGACAGGCCGGTGCGCCTGCTTTCATTCGGCCAGCAGCAGAGAGTAGCCTTTGTCAGGATGATGTGCCAGAAGGCGGATTTCTGGATGCTGGATGAGCCGGTCAGCCATTTGGATTTCGGAAATGCAGTAATAATGGTCCAGATGCTTGAGCGGGAAATCTGCAGGACCGGCACCGGACTGATAGTTACAACTATCGGTCATGACCTTCCATATGAATACGATAAAGTTCTGATGCTATGAGGCTGTTGTTCAAACTCTTAAGAAAGAATGTCAACTTCTGGCAGCTGGCAGGGTTTGCACTGGCGAATCTTGTCGGAGCAGTCATTGTCCTCTTTGGAATTCAGGCTTATAAGGATGCGGCTCAGGTCCTGAAGGCGCCGGATAGTGTATTCAGCGGAAACTATCTCGTATTGAGTAAGGAAGTGTCCTCCGTCACGACCTTGGCCGGAGCTCTTGGCGCGGGTCCGAAGACTTTTAAGGAGGATGAAATTCAGGAGATTGCTGATGTTGAGGGAGTCGAGTCGGTGCAGATGTTCCGTGTGGCGACGTTTCCTGTTTATGGCGCGATTACCTTGGGAGGATTCCAGGCTTCGACGGAGATGTTTCTGGAGTCTGTGCCGGATGAGGTTCTTGATGTTGATATTTCCAGATGGACGGCAGATGTGGATGACACCTCGGTTCCTGTAGTCATTCCAAGAACCTACCTTAATTTTTATAATTACGGCTTCGCTGCTGCACGCGGCACACCTCAGATCGGCGAGGACCTGTTCTCATCTGTTCCGCTGAGGCTCATCGTTCGTGGACGCGAGGGTAGAAAGGAATATAAAGGCCGCATAGTCGGACTGACTGACCGTCTTAATACGATACTGGTTCCCGATGATTTCCTGGCTCAAGCAAACGAGCGTTTCGGAACCGAGGAGCAGAAGGCTCCGACAAGGGTCATTGTCGAGGCCGGATCTGAGGCTTCCAAGCCTTTGATGGACCTGGTTGCTGAAAGGAATTATATTCTGGATGGAGGAAATGAGGATTCGATGAGGATGCTTTCGGTTGTGAGGACAATCATATCAATAGTCGTTGCTCTCGGACTTCTCGTTTCGGCGCTGGCCTTCTTCCTGCTCCTTATTTCCATACTTCTTCTTATCGAAAAGAACAGATACAAGAATGTCACCTTGCACGAACTCGGCTACCCTGACAGGATGATTGCTCTTCCTTATCAGGCCCTGGCGGTGTCGGTGGATGTGGTTGTCTGGATCGTGGGAGCAGTTGCCACCCTTCTGCTATATCCGGTGCTCTCTACATTGATGCAGACCATAAGTCCGGAATTCGAGCCTTCCGGACCGGGGTTGGTGTTGCTTGCATCCTTGGGTTTATGCCTGTTCTTTGCCCTGATACATATCTGGCTGATCAGACGTAGGATCAGATAGCTTTTCCGTTCAGGAGGACCTTCTCGATGACAGGGGTCTGGTGACTGTACGGGATGAAAGCGAGTGAAGGGACCGGTTTGGTGATGATCAGGTTGGCTTTTTTGCCGACCGTGATCGAACCGAGCCGGTCGCTTACGCCCATGGCGTAAGCGGTATTGATGGTGCAGGCGTTGAACGCCTGCTCCGGTGTGAGGCGCATCCTGATGCATCCGAGCGCCATGACGAAACGCATGTTTCCGCTAGGGCTTGAGCCTGGGTTGTAGTCTGAGGCAAGGGCTACAGGAAGGCCTGCCTCGATATAGCCTTTGGCATTTCCGAAAGGAATGCCCAGGAAGAATGAACATCCCGGGAGCATGGTAGGCATGGTGCAGCTTCCGCGCAGAGCCTCTATCTCTGCGTCTGTAGTCTTCTCCAGGTGGTCGACTGAGAGGGCCTTGTATTTTACTCCGACCTGTACTCCACCTGATACTTCGAGCTCATTTGCGTGGATCTTCGGGGTGATTCCGTATTCGGCTGCCTTTTTCAGTATCTTTTCAGTGTCCTCGACGGTGAAGAATCCCGTGTCGCAGAATACGTCCACGAAGTCGGCGAGACCTTCTTCTGCTACTCTTGGCAGCATCTCGTCGCATACGAGATCGACATATTCGGACTGGCGTCCTTTATAGGCGCGGCCGACTGCGTGTGCTCCTAGGAAATTGGCTTTCACTGTGATCGGTGCTGTCTCCTTGATGCGTCTGATAACTCTCAGCATCTTGAGTTCATCTTCGACTGTCAGGCCGTATCCGCTCTTGATCTCTACGGCTCCGGTACCCATGGCCATGATTTCGCGCACGCGGACCATGGACTGCTCGTAGAGCTCGTCCTCAGGGGTCGCGTGCAACAGGTCGGCGGAATTGAGGATTCCGCCGCCGCGTGCGGCTATCTCCTCGTAAGAGAGGCCCGCGATCTTGTCGCGGGACTCGCCGTCGCGGCAGCCGGCGTATACGATATGGGTATGAGAGTCACAGAATGTCGGCATCACGAAGCCGCCCTTGGCGTCGATATACTCGATGTCTGCACTATTGTCATCCTGAGCGTCCTTCCTGTCATCCTGAGCGTCAGCGAAGTATCTTTTCACACTCTCCTCGTCTCCATAGCCGGCAATGATCCCGTCTTCGATCACGAGGTATGCATTCTTGATGCACTCCACATGATTCATCTGAGTTCCTTCCAGCTTTCTGACATCTGCCGGCAGTATCCCTGCCAGAGTTCCGATATTGTATATGACAGTCTTCATTTCAATAAATGTGTTATACGGACATCAAAGATACATTATTTCCGTTGAAATGTATGATATATGAAACCAAACATTTATATTTGTGATTGTGTAATGTATTTCTTTAATCAATTAAAAACGAACTGTTATGAAAGAATCAATGAAATTCTTTGCGCTCATGCTGTGCGCAACTCTTGTTCTTGCATCGTGTGACAAGGATAAGAAACCAGGGGAAGATGTTACTCCTCCAGAGCAGACTCCTGAACTTGTTATTCCTGATATCATCTTTGAAGGATATTATTACGGCGACTATTATGAAGTAGGAAATGGAAATGCAGGAGTCAACTTTATCGAAGGTTCCATAGGATATGATGAGAATGACGAGTATGTAGGTACAGGTACAATTCTCTGTATCGACATGAATTTTGCTTTGCCTGAAGATCCGGACCATGCAGAGGTACCGGCAGGTAAATATACATTGGATGTCGAAGAGACTGCTGCTCCAGGCACATGGGGCGCTTATGAGTCATATGTAATCAAAGTTGTAGACGGAGAGGCTGTATATGACTATGCTGAGTTTACCGATGGCACTGTCACCATTTCTAAGGTTGAGGCTGGATATAAGTATGAGATCAGCCTGACTGTTGATAATGGAGATACGTTTGAAATGGTATATGAAGGCCCTGCAAAGCTTAAGAACTCAACTGAGGAGGGTAAGTTCAGCAACCTTACAGATGACGTGAAGGTCCCTGAACTCACACAGGCAAGCATGTTCTGCGTAGGAGACCTGATGGAAGACGGTGAGACTGAAACCTGGGCTATCTCGATCGGAGACAAGCACTATGACCTTCTCACAGACTACGGCCCTGGCTACTCGATGCTTCTTTATCTCAACCTTGAACCAGGCCTTTCTGCTGTTCCTGCAGGCACATATACAGAATTCATCGATCTCTATACGGCCGAGAGCTTTGAGCAGAACACATTGCTTTGCGGTCTCTCAATGTGGGGCATGTATCTCGGATGCTTCTATATGTGTCCTGCATTGACAGACGAGGCTGCGCTTTGCAAGGGCTCTGTAACTATCGATGTTGACGGAGATATCTACACCATCACAGGAAAGCTCTACGACGGATTTGACAATGAGATCGAGTTCTCATACGAAGGCGAAATGGAACTCATGGTTTATGAGGAGTACGCAGTAAGATCTGCATCAGAGAACAAAGGAATGGTTTCAAGAAGACCATCCTTCCTCGTAAGAAAATAATTACTTACTCATATCGATGGCCCCGGAGGAAAGCTTCTTCCGGGGCTTTTTGCTTATATGTAGGTTAAACATGTCTTGTTTTATAATGTGTTGATTTTCAGCGGGTTGTTGGATCCTACTATGTTTAACCCCTCCTTTAAAGCATGGGTTAAACACATCCTTGTTTGTAAATTCTTGATTGATAGCTTGTTACATAATGTGGCGTGTGTAACCTCTGGCGTATGACTTCGCCTTTGTCTTGCTGCGAGAAGGAGGATGTATAACTGGGATGCATAACTGTCGTCAATAAATCGTTGGAATTTTGGCTGATGTACCAAAAGAATTTTATACCTTTGACATTGCAAAAGACTTCGGTCTATGCGAGACATTTTAGAAAAGTTTGCTCAATCGCCTCTGAATCACCACCTCGGACATGAACGAGCAAAGACCTGCATACATTTGGGTAGTGTGCCTATATAGGCGCGGGCTGCTCTCATAGTATGCAATGGCTTGTGGTGAGCCAAGAGGCGTATGACGGTGGTCTGCGCTTTCTTTTAGGGTCAGACTTTCGTCGGAAGAGAAAACATTAACCCTATAAAACAAGGTATTATGAGACACAAATTTTTCTATTCGTTCGTTGCTCTTGCAATCTTCGTATTTACTTCTTGCTCCTCTTCTGGTCTTGATACAACTAATGATGGTGACACTACCAGTGTCGGGGGCTCTGTTTCAGACCCCGAAGGAACGGTTATGGTAAACCTTTTAGCAGATGGTGCTGGTGTAAGTGTTGGTCCAATACAAGGTTATATGAATTCTGGTACTGGTTGGGTCTTAGCTCCAACAAATTTAGCAATAGTACTTAAACGTGACGGTAATCTTGTAATGTACGATTATCAATATTCTGGTGAGATAGCATCGGTAGGCGCTGTAAAGGGTTTAGGCAATATAACTAATATTCCGCAGACGGGATATGCCGAAGCAGCATATGCCATGAAAGGTTATGGATATATAGGTCACGGACAAGATTGGGTAGAGTCATTGGGGCCGAAGCCGTATGTTAGAATATATGTAGATGATGTTACATATGCAAGTAACGGCTTACCTCAAAGCGTGAGGATTAAATATCAATTCCCATACTATAAGGCTGAATAGTAATGATGATTTGGAGGTTGGTGAAGCGTTTTCCAACAAGATAAATCAAAAACTGAAAGATTGATTCTTTGCCAATCTGCAGAGCGAAGTCAAAAGGTTGGCATAGCATAATTTGGTTATTGGTACTTGAATGACAGTCAGCTATTTCTCATGCTCTTTCTAGTCCCAGATACCATCTCTTTAAGATTGATTCATGACCCTACATCCATACAGCTTCTACCACCTCCGAAATCTGCTCGAACTTGATGGCTCTCGTCTACTACGCTGCTGTCGTCGTCAATAAATCGTTGGATTTGTTGACGACGGTGTAGAAAAAGGCGCTGTCAAGGCCCAATATGACAATCGTCGTCAATGAATCGGGGGATTTATTGACGACGATGTTTGTTAGTGCTGCGATTGATGTGCGCCCCTTTTGTCGGACGGTTTAACTTCCGATATTGATTTTGCGGTTATGGCACTCAGCAGGCGTAGCAGCCCTTGGACTTGAGTTGCGTAGCTTGCTGAGAACTGGCAGGAGGTTATCTTATGAATTCCACTGACTTTTCGATGAGCGGGTGCATGTAGCGGTCGTCGTCGATGAATGGGACTACCTTGCGGTATTTTGCGAAGATCTTTTCGATCTCCCATGACGAGCGGAGCGGACGGCGGAACTCGAAGGCCTGGGCTGCGTTGAAGAGTTCGATGGCGAGGACGCGCTCGGTGTTCTCGACGACGCGTACCAGCTTGGTCGCTGCGTTGGCACCCATGCTGACATGGTCTTCCTGGCCCTGTGACGACGGGATGGAGTCGGCCGATGCAGGCATGCAGAGGCCCTTGCTCTGGCTTACGATTGATGCCGCAGTGTACTGCGGAATCATGAAGCCGCTGTTGAGGCCCGGCTTCGCAACGAGGAAGTTAGGAAGGCCTCTCTGACCGGAGATCAGCTTGTAGATACGTCTCTCCGAGATGTTTGAAAGTTCGGAGAGGGCGATTGTGAGCATATCCATAGGGATTGCGATAGGCTGTCCGTGGAAGTTGCCGGCAGAGATGATCAGGTCCTCGTCAGGGAAGACGGTAGGGTTGTCGGTAGCGCTGTTGATCTCAATCTCAATCACAGATTTCACATAGCGGATGGTGTCCTTTGATGCTCCGTGCACCTGAGGGATGCAGCGGAATGAATATGGATCCTGTACATGGACCTTCTTCTGCTTGATTATTTCGCTGCCCTCGAGAAGCTGGCGGAAACGTGCAGCCGTCTCGATCTGGCCCTGATGGGCGCGGACTTCATGCACCTGAGGGTAGAACGGCTCGATGCGGCCGTCATATGCCTCGAGGGACATGGCGCCGATCTTGTCGGCCCAGTCCGAAAGCCTCTCGGCCTGGATGAGCGACCACACTGCGTGGGCGCTCATGAACTGCGTACCGTTGAGGAGCGCAAGGCCTTCCTTCGACTGAAGCTTGATTGGTTCCCATCCGAGTTCTGCCCAGACATCTGCGCTCTGACGGACCTCTCCTTTGTAGACCACTTCTCCGAGACCAATCAGCGGAAGGCACATGTGGGCGAGGGGAGCGAGGTCGCCGGAGGCTCCGAGCGAACCCTGCTGGTAGACAACCGGAAGGATGTCGTTGTTGAACATGTCCATGAGACGCTGTACTGTGACCAGCTGTACGCCTGAGTATCCGTATGAAAGGGACTGTACCTTAAGGAGAAGCATCAGCTTGACGATCTCGGGACGGACTGTCTCGCCTGTGCCGCAGGCATGAGACATCACGAGATTGTGCTGGAGCTGCGAGAGGTCTTCTGCCGGGATGGTGATGTTGCAGAGCGAGCCGAAGCCTGTTGTCACTCCGTACACCGGACGGCCGATGTCTTCCATCTTGCTGTCCAGGAACTTACGGCATTTCACGATGGCGGCTTCGGACTCCTTGCTGAGCTCGAGCTTTTCGCCTTTGAGTATGATCTCGTTGACCTTTTCGATGGTCAGTCGCTTGTTGGAAATTGTATGTGTCATAACTATGTGTTAGATTTCTCCACTCGCTTCGCTCGGTCGAAATGACAATGGGCCTGTCGGTTGGGATGACAATGGACCTGTCGGTCGAAATGACAATGGACCTTGTCGGTTGGAATGACCGTGTACCAGCTGGTTGTCCTTTCGAGCGAGGCCAGCAGCTGAGTTGAGAAATCCTTATTTTAAAATGTTTCTGATAAGTTGTTCATCTGCAATGTTCGGGAGGGTGACCTTCAGGCCCGGAGTGCGCTCCATTTCACGCCTTATGGCGTTCATCGCGCCCTCGTTGCGCGCCCAGCTGCGGCGTGCGATACCGTTGTTCACGTCCCAGAGGAGCATTTCCTGAATGTGACGGTCGGAGTCTGCGCTGCCGTCGATGACCATGCCGAATCCTCCGTTCATCACCTCGCCCCAGCCGACTCCGCCGCCGTTGTGGATGGATACCCAAGTGGCTCCGCGGAATCCGTCGCCGATGACATTGTGGACTGCCATGTCGGCGCAGAACTGCGATCCGTCATAGATGTTTGAAGTCTCACGGAACGGAGAGTCGGTTCCTGACACATCGTGGTGGTCGCGTCCCAGAACTATAGGGGCAGTGATCTCGCCGCTGCGGATGGCCTCGTTGAACGCGAGGGCGATCTTCGTGCGGCCTTCGCAGTCAGCATATAGGATGCGTGCCTGCGAGCCGACAACCAGATTGTTGCGTCCAGCCTCTTCGATCCATCTGATGTTGTCCATCATCTGTCCCTGGATCTCCTCCGGAGCCTGCTCCATGATCTCTCTAAGCACTTTTGCCGCAATGGCATCTGACTTCGCGAGGTCCTCAGGATTTTCCGACATGCAGACCCATCTGAACGGTCCGAATCCATAGTCGAAGAAGAGCGGTCCCATGATGTCCTGGACGTATGAAGGGTATCGGAAGCGGCCGTCCTCTTTCAGTACGTCTGCTCCAGCACGCGATGCTTCAAGGAGAAAGGCGTTGCCATAGTCGAAGAAGTACATTCCCTTGTCAGCCAGCCTGTTGACAGCTGCTGCATGCCTTCGGAGCGACTCCTGCACGCACTCCTTGAACTTCTCCGGCTCTTCAGCCATCATCCTGTTGGACTCTTCGTATGAATATCCCACAGGGTAGTATCCGCCTGCCCATGGATTATGGAGAGAAGTCTGGTCCGAGCCGAGGTCCACGTGGATGTCCTCGTCAGCGAGCCTCTCCCAGAGGTCTACGACATTGCCCTGATATGCGATTGATACGACTTCCTTGTTCTCGACAGCCTTGCGGATGCGTGGTATGAGCTCGTCAAGGTCTGTATGGATCTCATCCACCCAGCCCTGACTGTGTCTCTTGTGAGCAGCATGAGGGTTGACCTCGGCGCATACGCTGACAACGCCCGAGATCACACCGGCCTTAGGCTGTGCGCCTGACATGCCTCCGAGACCGGCGGTCACGAACAGCATGCCCTTCATGTTCTCCTCCGTGCCGGCGAGGCCGCGTGCCTTGAGCTGCTTGCGGGCGGCGTTCATCACGGTGATTGTGGTTCCGTGTACGATGCCCTGAGGACCTATGTACATATATGATCCTGCA
>JAZQEN010000082.1:0-31014 GCA_045539015.1 Candidatus Cryptobacteroides sp. | reverse complement strand
GGCTCGTACTGCAGAGTTCTTCTCATTCGGTACAAACGACCTCACTCAGATGACATTCGGATTCTCACGCGACGACGTAGGAACCTTCATGGGCGACTACCTCGGCAACAAGATCCTCGATGCTGACCCATTCAAGACTCTCGACCAGAAGTCAGTAGGTAAGCTCGTAGGCTACGCAGTGAAGGAAGGCCGCGAGACTCGCGAGAACCTCAAGTGCGGTATCTGCGGTGAGCACGGTGGTGATCCTGCATCAGTTGAATTCTGCTTCAAGACAGGCCTCAACTATGTATCATGCTCGCCATTCCGCGTTCCGATCGCAAGACTCGCTGCGGCACAGGCTGCTATCAAGGCTGCTAAATAACAAAAGCAACTCTATAATCAAAAAGGTCCCGCTCAGCTTTGAGCGGGACCTTTTTGGTTAGATCCAACAATCATAACCGTGCAAGCTTATCCAAAGTCAATTCTGCAAGGGCAGATTTATCTATGATATGATCACGTACAGACATGACAAAAGGATCAGACTCAAAATCAGATTTCGAACTCAGATTGAAATCCTTGCGGGCATCTTCGTAAATAAGATTGTCCAATGTAACGACAGAATCCTTCCATCGCTTTACCAATCCGCACAGATCATCAATTGAAATATCCTCCCAGGACAAGCCATAATAACTTTCTATCACATGATATGCCCAAGTCCATTCATAGTCATAGTACTGAGAGTGCAGATTACATAACTGTTTCCCAAGACCTTCGATATCAGCCACTTGTCCACATTCCACCTTATCCACCAGAGCATCCGCAGCTCTTTCCGGAACTATCATGCCTGCCATATCAAGCCAACTTCCCTCTCCATAGAATGCTGACGGGAACAAGGCTTTCTTCAGTTGGGACAGACTTGAATACTCGGAATTCATCAGTTTGGTTATAAGGGAATTACCAAGGAACTTATCTATGGCCATTCCATAATAATAAAGGCCCTTCTTCAGTGATGACCTGCGTATGAGGCCGCTTTGGTAAGAATATGTTTCCGAAGTCTGTCCAGACACTTTCTGCAGGTCCTTAAGTATACCCATACCATTGAGCATCTTCTGAACCGTGAAGGGGCTGAGAAGGTTATAATTGATGCAGTCAAGCCTGTCCGGATCCTTTCTCGCATCACGGGCCGGCCATTTTTTAGCATCGCGTATGGTGCCAACACTCTTCAGGTTCGCTCCAGGCATTATATAGGAGGTACTCTGCTGTTCTATCAGATATGAAAACGGAAGGTCTGATGTATCCTGATGGGACACATGACGGCCCATCACCAGAGAGAATGCACCGACCTTTGCAGGCCACAGGATATACGAATCGGATGCAGTCTTCGCTCCCCTCTCCATCAGACCGTGGTGTATCGGGCCAAGCTTGTACATATGATTGCTCTGATTGGATCCCGAACCCGCATTCATAAATGAGAACATTCCTGCAATAAGCAGAGTGGATTTATGATGGGTGACCGTGTATGGGCCGGCAAATATTGCACATGCCTCGCCGTTCTCTCCCTGACAATTGCTGAAGAACAACGAATCTGAAGCCGAGTAATTATGGCCCAACTTACAGGCCTGTCCTATGAAACATCGCGAAAAGGTAACACCATCTTCTACACTGGAGCCACTGGATATGATGAAGTCATCACCGATGACCCCGACTCCGATATGAACAGGAGCATGTCTGTTGCTGTTGATGCTGCCATTTTTCAAGCGGGCAGCACCTTCGATCTTGCAGCAGTCGCCAACACGCACATTCTTTATATATCCGGCATCTGCAATAGTGACATTCGAGCCTATGCTGCCTGTAGACGACGTAACTGAGCCAACATATCCGGTTATCATTTCAGACAGGCGTGTCATGAAACCATCACGTTTCCTGTAAGTGGTCATCATATATGCCACCTGTGCAGAAAGCCGGTCATATATAAACACCTCGTGACCTCCTGTTTCATTAAGGATTGCCACTTTGACTCCGTTTCCGAAGGAAGTCAAGCCGTCAGTAAGGATGATGTCGACATTCTCTATGAATGTATCATTACCGATTGTATAATTCGCTATGTAATTCTTTACATTCTCAATGCAGCAGTCATCACCTACAGTAACATTATGCAATGTAGCATAATAAATACCGGAGTGCTTGGTCATGCCTCCGGCAAGAGAGAACTCCTTCCGGAATGCTCCAAGACGGATGTTTCCGGAAAAACGGGCATACCTCACATAGTCAGTAGAAAACCCCTCGGACACCTGGATCATATTCCAGTCGGATGCTGTGCACATCTGCCTTTGCAGAGCAGCTATCTCAGTATCTGTCAAATTCCTGTACTTCATCTGCATGATCTTTTATCAATTTGTCTATCACAGGTGCAACCTGATCGTACCCATACCCTCGTCCCAAAGCGAAACGGAGCATCTTAAGTTTGCACTGCGGGTCTTCCTTGAGAGTTCTGAACTTGTTTTCAAGCAGTTTTCCCAGTCTTACATCAGAACTGGCCTCATCAACATCTTCCAAGGCCGCATCAATATCCTCGCGGGATATCCCTTTGGCTGAAAGCATGTACCTGATCTTGACAGCGCCCCAACCCTGGATCGACGCCTTGTCCCTTGCGAAGGCTGATGCATATCGCCTGTCATTCACATAATTATCCTTTTTTAAGACCTCCACGACTGCTGATGCTGCCTGAGTATCACCGTCAAGGGCTTTAAGCGCCTTCTGCATGACATCCTTAACGCAATACTCGCGCCGCGAGCACTGACCGCGCAATCTGTCAGTAATCTTTAATACTTTCTCATCCATGCTGTCAGAAACTATAACCTGCACTGAGGTAAAAACCGACCTTATCTGTGATATTTGACCAATGGATATTGGCTGTCAACGGGCCGAAGATCGTGTCGAACGAGTACTCCAGTCCGGCACCGAAATATCCAAGCCCTGTGACATAGTCATTAAAGAAATCACAATCCCTGGCATAGTTGAATATGCCCGTGAGATAATGGTTCTTTACTATTCTGAATCTGAAATCCGTCCTATATAAAGTGAGTATGTTCTTCATCGCTGACAGGTGATTGACCCCGATGAAAGGCATCTGCTGGTCGACATACCTTGATGGCAACGACCCTCCGATAGCATTGAAATATGCAACCGGAATGTCCTGTCCGAAAAGGAAACGAAAATCGAAGGACGGAATAAAAGCAAAGATATCCCCTACCGGAACCACCACCTTCGCATCCATGCGAAGGGTATGGAAATTATGGATTTTCTGAGGAAATCCGGCAAAAGTCCATGAATATGAAAGACCTGCATTCACACCCTTGGTCGGAAAATATCCGTCATCGAAGGTATATGTCCTTCCATCTGCAAATACAGAAACGAAATCATTGCTGAGAGAGGACAGATCGTAATCACCGATGAACTGTGATGACTTTACATTCCTTACATTGAAGACATCATTCCTGATTCCGCTTCTTATATCGAACTTCTTCCATTTGATATTTGATAGGAACACCTCCTGTTTGGCATGCAGCATACTGAAGCTCAACCTGTTGTTTCCAAAGTTCAGCATATTCAGGTCTGTCCATCTCAGCGACGCAGAAGCATTTACTGTCGGGATCTTCGGCAAATCATATGACCAATGAAGCTGGACGATAGGATTGGCGCTTATCTTTCCTGTAAAGTCAAAGGTATGTCCATGAAGTCTATGGGCATTGAATCCGATGTTCAACAGCACGGATACGATTTCCTCTGTATCTGCACGCACTCCGATTCCAAGCTGATGGATAGGCCCCGGCTTGCAGTTCAGCACCAGATCGAAAGGCTCATCATCACCCTGAAGCTCATATGTTACGAAATCATATGCCTGAGTGCCATATATCTGGGCAACGATATGATCCAGATCCTTCATGCTGATCTTCTGGCCGAACTTCAGCCCCAGCCTGTCCTTAAGCAGTGCCTTTTCCTTTGGCAGCACTCCCCTTACATCAAAGTCAGCAATCACGATCGAATCCTTGGACATGCCCAATGCAGAAGGCTTTGCCGGAGCATGATACCGGCTTTCAGTACGCCTTGCGACATCCCTCAGAAGAGAGTCCTGGGCCCGTGCTGCCTCATATCCGCGTTCCAAGATGATATCGATGCTCTCCTTATTGAAGCTCATCATATTATATTCCTTCAGATCAGGCTTTATCTTGACATCGGGGATATCCACATTCTTTTCAAAAGCATCTCTGCCCAGCATGTCAATTCCCTGCCCGATGATGTCACCGATGTTGTTCACATCAACATAGGATCTCTTCTGCTGTGAAAGATCGACGCCGATGATTATATCCGCACCCATTTCTCTGGCAAGAGCAGTAGGATAGTTATCCCTCAGTCCGCCGTCAACCAGCACCATGCCGTCTACTCTCACAGGAGCAAAGATTCCCGGTATTGACATTGTGGATCGCATCGCATCGTTCAACTTGCCGCTGTGCCATATCTTGGCCTTGCCGGAAACCATATCGGCTGCTATGCAGACAAAAGGTACCGGAAGTTCCTTGAAATCAATCGAATCCTGATATCCTACAGTAAGGGAACTGATAAGGTTGCTTACATTCTGACCATAAATATAACCGGAAGGAAGACTTCCCAAAAGATTCTTTCTGAACATGTCCGGCCCATCCTCATTATCAGCTCCGATATGGAGAACATCGTGTTTCCTTATCGGATCGAACCGATACTCGTCAGCAAGCTTCATCTCGTAATAATCCTTTTCATAGAAGAAAGGAATCGAGAGCATATACTTTTCCTTATACCGTGCATCTGTATATGAATAATAATCTCGGGACAGCCTGTCACTGAAGGCCCACCCCCAATCCATATTCCGTACCAGACTGTCCATCTGGTCAGTACTGTATCCCAACGAATAGAGGCCACCGATAAGTCCTCCCATACTGGTTCCAAGTACCAGATCCACAGGAATATCCAGTTCTTCCAGATATCTGATGACGCCGACATGGGATGCGCCTTTTGCACCTCCGCCGCTCAAGACAAGGGCAACGGTAGGACGATAGCGACGGATCTTGGCCATATGCTCACGCATCTGCTGCACGGCGACAGAATCCTTCTCAGGATCTATCCCCTGCGCTCCGGCACTCACTGCCATTACGACAGAGAGAGTCATGCAAAATATGAACAATATACGCTTCATCACTCCTCCTTATGCATGCCTGCCAACATGCCGCATGCTGCAAGTATATCTTCTCCCCGGGATGCCCTCACCGTTGTCATCAGGCCCAGATTATTGAGACGGGTCTTGAACTTTTCAATTATCACATCCGGGGATGTTTCATAAGGGAAATCCGGTATCTTGTGGAACCGGATCAGATTCATCCTGCATTCCAGTCCCCGAAGCATTCTTATCAATGCATCCGCATGGGCCTTCGTATCGTTGAATCCGGCAAACATCGTATATTCAAAGCTTACACGGCGCTGGCCGGTAAAGTCATATTGCTTGATGAGATTGATGACCTCCTGGAGCGGCCAGGCACCCTGGACCGGCATGACGCTCAATCGTTCAGGCCCGAACGGGTTATGCAAACTTACTGCCAGATGACACTTGCATTCATCAAGATATCGCTTCAGATCAGGAAGAACACCGATTGTCGACAATGTGATTCTCTTTGGACTCCATCCGAATCCCCATTCTGCAGTCAGGATCTCAATCGCACGCATGACATTATCATAGTTGTCAAGCGGCTCTCCCATTCCCATGAATACTGCATTTGTAAGCCTGTCGGATTCATCCACTGCAATAAACTGGGAAATTATGTCACCTGCCGACATATGGCCATGAAATCCCTGACGTCCTGTCATGCAGAACCTGCAGCCCATACGGCATCCTGCCTGTGATGACACACAGAGTGTTGCTCTGTCAGCATCCGGAATCATGACTGCCTCAACTGCGCTGGTCTCGAGATTTTCATCCGACACATATGCGTTCAGGCCTCTTTTATGGGTACAGCTGACCGGAAAGAGATATTTCTTTGTGCCATCTGCAGATATCTGCAAGCCCGTATAATCGGTCACTCCAACCTCATACTTCTCCGCCAATCTGGCTCTTGCCACCTTGGAAAGATTGGTCATTTCATCTATTGAACGCACCTTTCTGACATAAAGCCATTGCGCAATCTGCCTGGCCGTAAAGGCAGGCAGACCCTCGGCAGCTGTGAGCTTTTTAAGCTCATCCAGATTCATCCCAAGAAGTTTAATCTTCATAACATCAGTTTTACAGATGCAAAATTACTTAATTTTAGGATTTATCGGCCTGCTTTGCCGATCTGAAATGGCAGTTGGGATAAAAAATTTTACTTGTGCTGCACTCTGGCACATACCATATATAATTTTGCACCTGAAAAGTTGGAATAGTTCCAGTTTTTTGATTAATTTTGCTCAGTTGTCGGAAAAGTTCCAACAACACATAACCTTTAAATTTTTATACATTTATGGCTAAAGAAGAAGTACAGGATGGTATCGGTATCAATGCTGCCAAACTGAAGGCATTGCAGGCGACGATTGACAAGATTGAGAAAGATTACGGCAAGGGTACGATCATGAAGTTGGGAGATCAGCCAAAATGGGAGGTTTCCGTCATTCCTAGCGGTTCAATCGCATTGGACGCAGCACTCGGAATCGGAGGTTATCCACGAGGAAGGGTCATCGAAATCTATGGACCGGAGTCCAGCGGTAAGACAACTCTGGCTATCCATGCCATAGCTCAGGCACAGAAGCAGGGAGGAATTGCAGCTATCATCGATGCGGAGCACGCCTTCGACAGGACTTATGCAAAGAACCTCGGTGTAGACCTTGACACACTGCTCATATCTCAGCCTGACAACGGCGAGCAGGCCCTGGAAATTGCAGATAACCTGATCCGTTCAGGCGCAATTGACATCATCGTGATCGACTCAGTTGCAGCACTTACGCCAAAGGCCGAGATCGAAGGTGAGATGGGTGACTCCAAGATGGGTCTTCAGGCAAGACTCATGAGCCAGGCACTCAGGAAGCTCACAGCCAACATCAGCAAGACAAATACATGCTGCATCTTCATCAACCAGCTCCGCGACAAGATCGGCGTGATGTTCGGAAACCCTGAAACCACAACAGGAGGTAACGCACTTAAGTTCTACGCATCTGTCAGAGTCGACGTCCGCAGGACAACTCAGATCAAGGACGGAGACGAGGCACTCGGTAACCGCACCAAGGTGAAGATCGTAAAGAACAAGATGGCACCGCCGTTCAAGAAAGCCGAATTCGACATCGTATACGGAGAAGGTATCTCAAAGGTCGGAGAAGTCATTGACCTCGGTGTCGAGTATGAAATCATAAAGAAGAGCGGTTCGTGGTTCAGCTACGGCGACAGCAAACTCGCTCAGGGACGTGAAGCAGTGAAGCAGCTGCTTACAGACAATGTGGAACTCTGCGAGGAAATCGAGGCTAAAATCCGCGAAGCACTTAAAAACTCACAAGACTGATGAAAAGAATCATGACAATCATCTCAGCAGGTATCATAGCCCTGCTGAGCTTTACTTCATGCGACATCGAATGGGCCGATGATTCAGGCACATGCGATGCATACCTGACATGTTATTATGCAGGAGGAGTCCTCCCGGTCACGGTCGACCGGATGTACGAACTGGACAATACTTATTTATCTGATCGAGAAATCGAAAAGATCTTCTACGATCTGATGGACGGCGTAATGCCAGGATTCACTCAGGCTACTCTCGAAATAGATATATATGACAGCTTCGATGACTATAAGAAGACACGGGTGTTTGATTTCTGGTGGGAAACTACAAACATACTGACTGGAGACGGTTATTACGCATGGGACGAAGTCATTGTCAAGTAAACAAAAGTCACGGGATTCCGTGACTTTTTTCATTCCACACATCTTGACAGCCGCATGGCTACATCCTCCGAGATGATGCCTGCTCCTCTAAGGTTCGCTATAGTCCATAATTCTTCAGGATTATTGTTGCGATATAATACAATGGCGTTTGCAGTCTCGTAGTTCCGGATATAGGGGTGCCTTCGGAGAGAGTCTGCAGGAAGGGTCCATAACAGAAAACGATATGGAGACTTAACGCAGACAAGGTCACTCAAGGCGTTGAACTTTTCGCGATCGAAGCCATATATATCCAGCAACTGCTCAATATCAGAATAACCGCCCAATGCTTTTCTATGCTCTATTATCTTCCTGGCATACCAGCCTCCTATGCCCGGAAGTGCATCAAAAGCAGCAGAATCAGCTTCATTCAAATCTGTAAGCGGTATGGTTATATAAGGTTCCAGACGCTTATAGACGCTATCTGAGACCACATATGAATCCGCAAAATCCGACTTTCGTCTGAAACGGCCGCCTTTTATACGATAATTATCTATAGCCTGAGCCTGTTTGGGAGAAAACCCTAGACGGCAAAGATCTTCAACTGAGACAGTATTCGGATTGAAATTAAAAGACTCCACAGCTGGTCTCGGAAGATTACGGCGGACAGCTTCCGTCCTTTCGGAGTGCCGCGAATTGACCTTCCTGGTCCTTGTGAGGGGAGAATCAGATGAAACAATATTATCCGGCACTGACTTGACTGCACCGGAGGAAGAGTCCCCACAATACACAAATACAGTATCCGGACTATCCCTGTCGGCCGCAATTTTCACCACTGCAGCACGATGCACAAAATGTGCGATCTGATAGCCTAAAATAAGAAAAACCAGTGCGATAATCCCTTTCACATAGGACTTGGACAGTCCTTTTTCCTTCCCCTCTTCCGATTTCATCAGTCCTTATTATATGTCTTTTTCTCTTTCTTCTTCTCCGGAGCACCGGAAACGATCATTACTATTTCACCCTTAGGTTCATGCTCGCGGTACCATGCCGCCACATCCGCAAGAGTACCCCTTCTATGTTCCTCAAACTTCTTTGATATTTCTCTGGCAACTGAACATTCCCTCTCGGGACCAAAGAACTCGGCGAACTGTTCAAGTGTCTTGACAAGCCTATATGGGGACTCATAGAATATCATCGTGCGCTGCTCCTGCGCAAGCTCGGTCAAACGTGTCTGTCGTCCCTTCTTCTGCGGCAGAAAGCCCTCGAAGCAGAACCTGTCACATGGGTATCCTGACGAAACCAGAGCAGGAACAAATGCAGTAGCACCAGGCAGGGTCTGGACCTCTATGCCCTCCTGCGCACATGTACGTACCAGAAGAAATCCAGGATCTGAGATTCCGGGAGTACCGGCATCGCTGATAAGAGCTACATTGAGTCCTGCCAGTATACGCTCCTTTATCATCGACGCAGTCTTGTGCTCGTTGAATTTATGATGCGATTCGAGACGTCCTTTTATATCATAATGCTTGAGAAGAACCGAACTGGTCCTTGTGTCCTCTGCAAGGATAAGATCAGCCTCCTTGAGTATCCTGATGGCTCTGAGAGTCATATCCTCAAGGTTGCCGACAGGCGTCGGAACTATGTACAATGTACCTGCCATGACTACTGCTGGACCTTACGACGGACAGCCATCATGAAACGATATACGACCTGCGAACTCATATCCCAGTCAAAATGAGAAGTGATGTAAGCTTCGACCTGATCCAGTGATTCCATTATGTTGATCTTCGCTCTTGTCTGCTGGAAAAGAACAGGATCCTGATTGAAAAGAACATTGATGAACTGAACACGGTCATTAAGAGAGATGGCACTGAGCAGATCCCTTACCGGAGCGCCTGGACGGTCAGTTCGCCATGCCTGCTTGTCAGTCATGACATCAATTACAGCCTTCTTTGATTTAGGCGAATTCTGAGCAGCTTCGAATATGGTTGCAGGCTCGCCAAAGAGCGGAAGATCGTCATCATCATCAACAGCCACAGGTTCTTCCTCTATTTTTTGCTCATGCTCGGGCTCCAATGCAGGCTCCGGTTCAGGTACTGGCTCTGGGTCCGGTGCCGGTTCAGGTTCCGGTGCTGGCTCAGGCTCCGGTGCTGGCTCAGGCTCTGCCGAAGGAAGATCTTCATCTTCTGCCATATCTATCTCCTGTTCAACCACTTGGGGCTCCATCTCAGCCAACTCGGACTCGTTTATATCGAGGTCAATTGGCGCAGCCGCAACATCCTCAGGGTCAACAACTTGCTGCAGTTCAGCCATCTTCGCATCCAGTTTTTCAAGCTGAACCCTTATCGAAGCCATCATGGTCTTTATTTCCGATAAAATTTGCTGCTCTCTATTTTCCATAAGGCAATAAATTTCTATATTTGCGTTCTCAATCTACAAAAGTAAGGAAATGTTTTTAGAAAGTGCAAAAAAACCGGGCGCAATTGAAGTAATATGCGGCTCAATGTTCTCAGGAAAGACTGAAGAACTTATCAGAAGAATGAAAAGAGCTCAGTTTGCCAAGCAGAAAGTGGCAATCTACAAGCCATGCATCGATGTAAGATATTCTGAGGACAATGTCGTTTCACACGACGCACACAGCATTCCTTCAACCCCTATCGACTCACCTTTACGCATGCTTGAGCTTTCTGCAGACGTAGAGGTAGTAGGTGTAGATGAGGCGCAGTTCTTTGACGACACAATAGTAGAGGTCGTACAGAAGCTGGCAAACAAGGGTATCAGGGTAATAATTGCCGGACTTGACACAGATTTTCTTGGCAAACCTTTCGGACCTATGCCGGCACTCATGGCAGTAGCGGAGGATATCCAGAAAGTTCATGCCATTTGCGTAAGATGCGGCAGCCCGGCAAACCACTCCCACAGACTTTCAAAGAGTGACGAACTGGTAGTCCTCGGCGAAACCGACATCTACGAACCTCTCTGCAGGCACTGCTACAACGCAGCAATGGAAGCAAAACAATAAAATAAAGGAAGCCGGTCGGCTTCCTTTTCCTTTACTTCAGACTCTTCAGGATTCTCGCAAGCTGATCAGGACACGAGGTCGGACGCTTACCGCATGTAATGCCTTCCAGACGACTGACAGCTTCTTCCACTGACATTCCCTTTATCAATGCTCCAATTCCCTTGGCATTTCCATCACACCCTCTTGTATACTTGACAGAAAGTATGATTCCATCCTTTATCTGAATATCGATCTGTTTTGAACAGACCTTTGCACTTGGTATGGCTGTGACATATCGTACTCCGTCCACAACCTCATCCTTTATGATATTGAATTCCTCTGTCATGATTTCCTGTGGCTGAACTGGAGTCGACTGCAGTTCCTGAGCTGCTGCAGACATACAAAATAAAGTCGCAAACAATGCAATTATAAATTTCTTCATGTTATTTAGAATAATGTCGGAGGATTATCGTCAAGTTCCGACAGCACTTTTTCCATTATTGCTTCGCGGAACAAAGCGGCTTTTGCATCAACACGGAACTTTTCACAATAAAGATTGATTGCAGTCATTTCACTTTCATTCAGATAGATGACCTGCCTGTGGCGGCGTACGAGCGCCTCCTTCTGCTTCTTCAGATATTCCGGATCTACCGGTGCAGATGTTCTTTTCTTCTTTGCCACAGTTTCAATCAGTTAGATCAATAATTCTGCAAAGTTAGCATTTTATTGATATAAAAACTAACTTTACAGCAAAACACTAAAGCAATGAAAAGACTTCTGACATTTTGTGCGGCCATGATGATAGTTGCGGCAGCATTCGGGCAGCAGGCCCTCTGGGGCGGATCAAAGATCGTATCCCCTGAAATCAACGACGACAACAGCGTCACCTTCAGACTTCATGCACCCAAGGCAGTGAAGGTCCAGGTCATCGGAGATTTTGCCGGAGGAGAAATGGTTGAAAAGGACGGAATCTGGGAATTCACCACAGCCCCACTTGCTCCGGAACTATACAGCTACTCATTTGTGGTTGACGGACTTGTAGTTCGAGACCCAAGCAACGTATACATGATCCGCGATGTCGCTACAGTTACCAATGTATTCATCATAGGCGGAGATCGTGCAGACCTGTATAAGGTTCAGGACGTGCCACATGGAAGCGTTTCCAAGGTATGGTACAACAGTCCTACCCTGGGCATGGACAGGAGACTTACCGTATATACTCCTGCCGGATACGAGCAGAACAGGAAGCAGAAATACCCTGTTCTTTACCTGCTTCACGGAGCGGGCGGAGACGAAGAGGCCTGGATGGATCTTGGACGCACATCACAGATTCTGGACAATCTGATTGCTCAAGGTAAGGCAGAGCCAATGCTGGTAGTCATGACAAACGGAAATGCCGGTGAGAAGGCTGCTCCAGGACAGTGTCCTGACGGATTTGAGCGCACACCGGGATTCCAGCAGCGCGGAATGATGGAAGGCTCGTTCGAGCTCCACTTCCCTGATGTGATCAAATTTGTGGAAAGCAATTACAGAGTATACAAAGACAAGAAGCACAGAGCTATAGCAGGTCTGTCAATGGGAGGATATCATTCCCTGCACATCTCGAAGTACTATCCGGACCTCTTTGATTATGTAGGACTCTTCTCAGCTGCTGCCAGATTCCATGAAAATTCGGAATGTCCTGTATATCAGGATGAAAAGGCACAGCTGGACAAACAGTTTGCCAATGGTTTGAAGCTATACTGGATAGCAATCGGCAGCGAAGACTTTCTTTATGACGAGAATGTCAAGTTGAGAAAATATCTTGACGAAAAAGGCCATCCTTATGAATACTATGAGAATGGCGAAGGTCATATATGGAAGAACTGGAGAATATATCTGAGCGAATTTGCTCCTAAGCTGTTCAAATAGATTCTTCTCAGGACCAGAGGATTTCTTCGTAAAGCCGGTGCTCCGGTGATGAGATCTGAGAATAAATCATATCATCTGAACAATCGATGTTGCTGAAACGCAGGTCAGCATTCCTACGGGCATTCATTATCGCCTGTGAAGGGTTCTGGAGATAGTCCTCAATAAAGGTATTCATAGCAGTCCATTTAAATAATAATCATAAAAGCAGTCGTCCATCCGGTAACGGACAGACGACTGCTTTTCAAATGCCAGGCCAAACCTTACAAGTTTTGTAATATTTTTACAATTTCACTGTGATATTATTTCTAATTTAGTAATGTTTCATATCTGGATATGACAGTTCCATCTTTACCAGTCACTACTATATATGGTAGTGCTGACAGATCGAACCTGTCAAACAACTGACTCGCCAGGTCCGGAGAAGAAGTCATGATCTTATCCACATTGACTAGGAAGAACTGCACATCATCGGATTCGAGCGCCAATTTTCTTGCAGCCTCGACTTCAGCCACACAGACGTTGCATGATTCAGAATGAAAAATAACATAATTCACATCTCTGCGCAGACGCCTTAGATTTTTCTTCCTCATGACTGCCTTGTCACCACGGATAAGTTCTCCTTCAACCTTGATTCCTGGAATCTTCGTACCCGGCTTTGCTTTAGACAGCAGATCTGCCATTATCTCAGCAAAACCCACCACCTTTAGCCTGTCATCCTCAGATGTCCAGATATCAGGACGCCCTAGAATGTTCCTGTCTATGTGCATAGCCAGACCTTCACGACAGGCCTTTCCTGTCTTGGATGCGAGATAGTAAAGATAATCGCCCATGAGCTGCCTGAACATAAGTGTATCCCCTTTTTCCAAAGTAGCAGCATCGAGCATATATGCTATCTCTGAAACATCCTCAAGAGAAGGAGACGGTCCTAGAAGGCGTTCGAAAAGTTCCTGAGATTCAGCTCCGCCGTACTCAAGTTTCTTTTCAGAGAAAGCCTCCTCCAGCATTAGCAGCAGTGCTGGAGTGTCCAGTCCACGACCCAGGACAGTGCCGTCCGGCGCTATCAGAAACATACGGGGAGTCTGAAGCACCCCATATTTACGCTGAAAATCGGAGTCGAGTTCAGGATCCCAGAAGTGATGCACCTCCAATTCCTTGAAATTAAAGTTGCCTGCCACATACTCTTGCCACTTGTCATAATCATCACCCGTATAGACAGCATAAAAATCCACCGGGTAGGATGTATCAGCAAAGGCAGTATTCAGTCTCATTGATTCCAGCTTACACTTCGAGCAGGAGGTATCATAGAAATACAGAACCGAATAGCGGTCACGCGGAGCGGTGTACAATTGCACAGAGTTTCCTTCGGGCGAAAGAAGGGTAAGCTCGGGAGCCTGCTGTCCTACAAGAGAAGCACGATTGAAATCAGCAAAGATACGGGCATTGAGAAAGTCTATATCGTCATACATCCTGACCTTCCCATCCATAAACCATTTATCAAGAACATGTATGGCAACAGCCTCAGCCCCCATGACCGGAGACGAGAGATAATGGTCATAAACCCTTACCGCAACATACTGTCTCACAAGGGAATCCGACGCTGTTTCTATAAGAAAGTCTGCCTCTTGCTTCTGAGACTCGATATCAAGAGTCCTGATAGCTTCAAAGTACTCTTCCAGTTTGTCTGACAGCCTGACACGTGTCAGCGAATCCAGCTGCTGGGCATAGACCTGATACGCCGTTGCCAGGAAAACAGAAAATATGATGAGTATTCTCCTCATTGGTCGATTGCTTATAACTCTACCCCTTCAGGAACGAAGAGAGAAGTGTCACCGCCATGCTTGAGCAGGTCACGCACTGCAGTAGAAGATATATGTGCATACTCCTGAGCGGTCGGGATTATTATCGTTTCGATTTCCGGAGCAAGCTTTCTGTTTGCATCGGCAATGGAGCGCTCTGTCTCGAAGTCGATCATATTGCGCACTCCCCTGACGATGTGGTTGATACCAAGCTGACGGCACAGGTCTATTGTCAGCGTATCATACTGAACTACGCTGACTCCCTGAAGGCCTTCAACAGCCTGTCTGATGATATCAATCCTTTTCTCATTCGGGAAAAAACCTTTCTTATCAATATTCACTCCCACAGCTACCACCACCTCATCAAACATGGTCAGTGCACGTTTCAGGATATTGAGGTGTCCTGCGGTAAAAGGATCGAATGATCCGGGAAATATAGCTTTTCTTATCATAACTGCCAATTTATCGGTGTACGGCCGGTCGCGGCCAGATAATCATTTGCCTTTGAAAAATGTCTGCATCCGAAGAACGCCCCACGAGCCAGAGGAGAAGGATGCGCCGCCTCAAGAACGCAGTGACGTGAGCGGTCTATGAGTTCCGCCTTGGTACGGGCAAAGTTACCCCAAAGCATGAAGACTACGCCCTCACAATTATCAGATATATAGCGTATTACTGCATCCGTAAACTCCTGCCAGCCAATCTTGCTGTGGGAGGCGGCTTCCGAGCAGCGGACAGTCAGGACGGCATTCAGCAGCAGCACACCCTGGCGCGCCCAGTTTTCGAGGTCGGGATAGCCGCTCATCCTGACTCCAAGGTCAGTCTCTATTTCCTTGAAGATATTCTTCAACGACGGCGGCGCCGGCACTCCGGCAGGCACGGAAAACGACAGGCCATGGGCCTGTCCCGGGCCGTGATATGGATCCTGTCCCAGGATCACCACCTTCACCTGTGGAACAGGGGTCAGGTCGAATGCCCTGAATATCTGACTCCCTGGAGGAAAGACCCGCACACCTGCGGCCTTTTCCTCATGAAGAAAACGCACCAGCGATGCGAAATATGGTTTATCAAATTCGCCCGCCAGTGCGTTTTTCCAAGTCTGTTCTATTTTTACTTCCATTAGAAAACTGCTTCTATGACATCCTGGATGTTCTTGACATAGACAAAGGTAAGACCTTTTATGTAAATTTCCTTTATATCCTCGACATCTTTTCTGTTTTCTTCAGAAATGACTATCGTATGGATTCCAGACCTTTTTGCCGCAAGAATCTTCTCCTTTATGCCTCCTACAGGAAGGACACGGCCTCTGAGGGTCATCTCGCCTGTCATAGCTATACCACTCTTGACCTTCTTGTTGCGGAATGCCGACACCATAGAAGTCACCATTGTGATACCCGCAGAAGGGCCATCCTTTGGAACTGCTCCCTCCGGGACATGGACATGAATATCCTTTTCTGCAAATTCCTCATATGGCATTCCGGTCAGCTCCGGATGTGCCTTGATATACTGGTATGCGATAGTGGCAGACTCCTTCATGACATCTCCGAGATTTCCCGTCATGGTGAGGACACCCTTGCCCTTGCTGACAGAACTCTCGATGAAGAGGATCTCCCCTCCCATAGCGGTCCATGCAAGACCGGTAACTACTCCCGGAGCCTCATTGCCCTTCTGCATGTCGTGAGAATTGGTAGGAAGGCCGAGGTATTCTCTGAGCAGCTCCTTCCTGATGGTAGAAGGGCGTTCCTGCTCAAGAGCTATCTTCTTAGCCGTCACTCGTGCTATCTTGGCGATCTGCTTCTCCAGGCCACGGACACCGGACTCATGAGTATACTCATCGATGATCTTTGTTATGGCCGCCTTATCGATCTTAAGCTGCGACTTGTCAAGACCATGCTCCTCTATCTGCTTAGGAACAAGATAGTTCTTTGCTATCTCATACTTTTCCTCAGCAAGATATCCGCTCACATTGATCATCTCCATACGGTCCTTGAGGGCCGGCTGAATGGTCTCTACATTGTTGGCAGTAGTGATGAAGAGCACATTCGACAGGTCGTAGTCTATATCCAGGTAGTTATCATGGAATGCAGTATTCTGCTCCGGGTCAAGAGCTTCCAGAAGAGCCGAAGACGGATCTCCCTTGATATCCTTGGTCAGTTTGTCAACCTCGTCAAGCACAATCACAGGATTGGATGTTCCGGCCCTGTTGATGCCGTTGAGGATACGTCCGGGAAGTGCACCGACATATGTCTTTCTATGTCCACGGATTTCAGATTCATCATGCACACCACCGAGGGCGATACGTATGTACTTACGTCCCAGAGCTCTGGCGATTGATTTTCCGAGGCTGGTCTTACCCACGCCCGGAGGGCCGTAGAGACAGAGGATAGGAGACTTCATGTCACCCTTCAGCTTGAGCACAGCGAGGTATTCGATGATTCTTTCCTTCACACGGTCCAGTCCATAATGATCCTCGTCAAGTACCTTCTGCGCATGCTTCAGATCAAGATTATCCTCCGACATCTCACCCCAAGGAAGGTCAAGCATGAACTGTATATAGTTATACTGAATGCTATAGTCCGGAGAGCTTGGATTATATCTCTCCAGCTTGGCCATCTCCTTATCGAAGATTTCCTGAACCGCTGCAGGCCAGAGTTTCTCCTCCGCACGTGCACGAAGCTGGGCAAACTCTTCGACATCATCCATTCCGAGTTCCTCCTGGATGGTCTTGAGCTGATTATTGAGGAAGTACTCCCTCTGCTGCTGATCGATCTCAGTCTTCACCTTCTGATTGATTTCCTGTTTGATCTTCTGCAGCTCTACCTGAGTGTCAAGAACAGAAAGTAGCTTCATGGCACGCGCCCTGAGGTCGCCATACTGAAGAAGCTCGACCTTGTCCATATAGTTCTCCACCTCGATTGTGGTAGCTATGAAATTGACCAGGAATTCGAAATTGTCAATGCCCTTGAGAGCACCTGCAGCCTCACGAGGCACAAACGATGACGAGCGTATGATTGTCATTGCCTTGTCCTTCAGGGTCTCTGCAATCATCCTCACCTTATTGTCATCCTCCGGTACGATATCATCGACATACTTTACCCTACCGAGCATATATGGTTCATATTCAAACACATCCTCAAGTTCAAAGCGCTTGAATCCCTGAAGGATCGCTGTGATTGTACCGTCCGGCATTTCGAGTGTCTTGACGATCTTAGCCACTGTACCGTAAGGGAACAGGTCATTTTTATGCGGTTCTTCTACTGAAAGGTCATTCTGAGGGACTGCACCGATGAAGGAGTTTGTCCGTTCGGCATCTTCGATGAGCCGGATTGATTTCTCACGGCCGATCGTTATAGGGAAGACTGTCCCCGGGAAAAGCACCGCATTTCTCAAAGCCAGGATTGGCAGGGAATCCGGCAGCTGGGACTGATCTATCTTCATCACACCCTCTCCCTGCATTACAGGAATAATGCTCACCTCAGCGCCACCTGCTGAAAAAATGTCGTTCATTATATCTTTCATATTTTCAATGTTGTTCTTTCTGTTTCCGTTGTCATCTCTGTCACCATTTCGAAGGCAGTGCAGAATATGAAAATATCTTTCACGTTACCCGCCTCCTAAATCCTCCACCTCGGGAGGAGGACTTACCATCGCTTCGCTAAAGTTCTATGTTGTTCTTTCTGTTTCCGTTGTCATCTCTGTCACTACCCGCCTCCTAAATCCTCGACAGTCATTATGTGACACTGCCATCGTGAGCGTCATCGAAGTATCTGAACACAATATTTCCCTCGACACACGACACAAGACTGACAAAATGTCATACTTTGTCTACAAAAATAATACAATATATAATATGGTCAATCTCCATGCCATATTTATATGTCATACCGCGCTGGCACTATAAGGCCAGACAAAATCAGATAGGCATGTAACTACATGATAATCAATAAGAAGACTAGTAAAAGGGTGGGTCATTTTGACCCACCCTTTTACTAGTTAAATCGTTGTCTTTCAAGATATTATACGTCCATAATCCGACCAACGGAAACCTCACACAGTCCCCGCGCAACACAATTGCCTATAAATCAATAACATAAACACTTTACATCGCGAATTTTAGCAACATGCCAAGGAGCTATAGCGTTGACTACCAACACATTACACTGCGCAACAAAAAAATCCCAGCCAGACAACATTATGTCTGCCTGCAAAAAATCATGCATAAGGGCCCTGCGGGCAAACTGCAATAAAAATCGAAATACCGCACTCAATTTCACATTTTTTTACTCATGCAATTTGGTTAATTAAAAAAATAAGACTAATTTTGCGAGCTAAATCGCTAAATAGTAATTGAATTAAACAAAAATAGTTATGACAAAGGCAGAAATCGTAAACGAGGTTGCCAAAGCAACCGGTATTGAGAAAGCTACAGTTCAGATCGTTGTAGAGTCATTCATGGAGAGCGTAAAGAACTCTCTTGCAAAGGGCAACCCTGTATATCTCCGTGGATTCGGTAGCTTCATCATCAAGCACAGAGCTGAGAAGGCTGCAAGAAACATCACTAAGAATACTACAATGACTATTCCGGCACACAACATCCCTGCATTCAAGCCGGCTAAGGTATTCGTAAGCACAGTAAAATAATTATCAATCATTATATTTAAAACCTTAATACTATCCCAAACGCAAAGAAGCATAAAAGGCATAAGATGGCGACACACAAGCGCAAGACGCGTCTTCGCAAGAACAGACACAAGAAGAGAAAGTAATCTTCTCGCAGTGTCTGCCATTTTAGCAGTCTGCTAAAGAGGGCCGACCAGGATGGTCGGCCTCTTTATTTGTAAAAATCTTATCACTGAAATTCCTGATGGAGTCTGAAAAAGATCTGATTGTTGACGTAAGTGCAACGGAAGTCTCGATAGCCTTGATGGAAAACCACAGGCTCATCGAGCTCAACAAGGAGTCCAGCCAGGGTCACAGTTTCTCAGTAGGAGATGTCTATCTCGGAAAAGTCAAGAAACTGCTCCCGGCCCTGAATGCTGCTTTTGTCGACATCGGAGACGAGAAGGAGGCATTTGTCCATTATCTGGATCTGGGATTGTATTTTGAAGCATTTGACGAATTTGTCAGACGAATCAACCCCAACACAGATGCCAAAGGTATCTACAAGCACATCAAACCTGGCAAGATCCTCGAGAAGGAAGGCCGCATCGAAAATGTGCTGACACCGGGACAGATGATCATAGTCCAGATCGTCAAGGAGCCGATCTCTACAAAAGGATCACGACTGACTGCAGAAATTTCATTGGCAGGACGAAACATCGTACTGCTCCCCTTCGCAGAGAAGGTGAGCGTATCCCAGAAGATCTCTTCAAAGGAAGAGAAGAGAAGACTTGAGACACTTGTCAGAAGCATTCTCCCGAAGAATTACGGAGCCATCATCCGCACAGCTGCTGAAGGCAAGAACGCAGCAGTTCTTGATGCGGAACTGATGTCACTGGTGGAAAAATGGGAAAACTCCTGGAAGAACCTCGCGAAATCCAAGGCGGTTCAGCTGCTCTTCACCGAGTACAGCAAGACCACTACGATCCTCAGGGATCTCCTCAATGACTCATTCAACAACATCTATGTGAACAATGAGACGATATATGAGGAAATCCGAAAGTACATCTCACTGATCTCACCGGAGCAGGAGAAGATTGTGAAGCTTTACAAGGACAAGGCACCTATCTTTGACCACTTCGAAGTAACGAGACAGATCAAGAGTTCATTCGGAAAAGTGGTTCCGATCAAACAGGGAGCCTACCTTGTGATAGAGCACACAGAAGCATTGCACGTTATTGACGTGAACAGCGGCACACGCTCCAAGAACAAGGAGCAGGAGCAGAACACATTCGACGTCAACTGCTATGCTGCCGAAGAAATCGCCCGACAGCTCAGGCTCAGAGACATGGGAGGCATCGTGATCGTGGACTTCATAGACATGGACAACAACGAGCACAAGAATGCCCTCTACAAGAAGATGACGGAGCTCATGGAATCCGACAGAGCAAAGCACAATGTACTGCCGCTCACCAAGTTCGGACTGATGCAGATTACAAGGCAAAGGGTACGCCCGGCAACCGAGATCAACACCATGGAGGTGTGTCCGGTATGCAACGGCACCGGAAAGATATCGTCAAGTGTCGTGATAGACGAAGCAATCGAAAGAAGGCTCGCCTACTATGTAACCGAGAAAAAGATCACAAGCCTCAAACTGAAGGTCAACCCTATTCTCGGCTCATACCTGACACGAGGCATCTTCTCCTCTATCGTGGGAAAATGGAAAAAGAAGTACAGATGTAAGATCGAAGTCATCGAATCGACAGACTTCACAGTCTTGCAGAATGAATTCTACGACGAAAACGGTGGAAAGCTCGAGTAGCTTTCCACCGTTTTTCATCATTTTCAATACCGTCCATCACCAAAATGCCCCAAAATCTGTCGGACGGTCACCAAAATGCCTCAAATTATCTCAAAATCAGCACCGTCCATCATAAAATCGACCTACTTTGTGATGGACGCCTCGCTCCGGTCGTCTTTATCTAAAGCACCACAACAAAAGCGGAAGCATTGTCCATGTCTGGCATTGACACACCTACCGGGGCATTGATGTATGTCGGATCACAGATTGTGTAACGTGAGTTCTCATATGTTATGTAATCTCCCGTTACATCTTCGGTGAACCTGACTGCAGATGCCAGATGTCCAGGATAATAGATCAGCACAACATCCAGTCCCATGAGGTCGCGCACCAGACGTGAGAACAATATGGACCTGTCTTCACAATCACAATATGGATAGTAGACACTTTCATCAGCAAAAAAAGATCGGTCGCCACCCCATATCTTTTCATCATACTCGTATTCAAAAGCAGTCTGGACAAAATTCAAGAGTATATTGGCAGCCTGTTCTTCTGACTTTCCGACAATGGCACGCTTAAGAACCGGATATACAGTCGCACGGAGATTATGACTAGCCGGAACATTTGCATAAAAACGCCACTTCGTTCTCATATCATTATTGACGAACGCCAAAGGGTAGTCATTGAAAAAATCAATAAGATTCAGGTTTGAAGCTGCCGAAACCGACACTCCAGGATAGCGTTCAGAAGTCAGAGTTCTGGTCGGAGACAATACTTCGGCAAAGAGATTCTCATCCTCCATCGTGATTCTCATCGGATGCATGGTAGCAGGAAAACCATCTTCTAGAATCTTCATGTTCTTCGGAGCATTTTCCTCAATCACATAAAACTTCTGATTATCTACCTCAAAATACGGGTATGAGTACAAGTCACATTCAATAGCCATAAGAGGATATACAGCCCCTGTATTATCTACACCGATCTTAAGTTTGAAACCTGATTGAGTCAAGATGAACGCATGCAGCACACCTGCCTCCGCACTATTATCAGGATATAAGGCATGACAGAACGACCTTACGTATTTATAGTAAGCCCAATCACACAGACTCAGGGTTTCCCGATGCCCATACATATCGTACAACATGTTGTCCACGCCATCGTGTGCTGCAAAAGCTTCCCAAAAATCTGCAATAGAGTTCTCAGTTACACTGCGCATGAATGGTCTTTTGCCCTCATCAAAACGGACTGCGCATTTTGTACCATACAGTTCAAAGGCCAAAGTCTTGACCACGGGCGCAGGGACTTCCTCTATCGGCTCGATAGGCTTCGGAGCTGGAGCGGGTTCCGGCTCAGGAACAACTTCTCCATAAGGTATCTCCTTCTCTTCCCTATCCTTTTCCAGATCCTCTTCAGGTACGACTACCGGCGGAACCACAGGTTCTTCTTTGACTGGCGGAGAGACAGGCTCCTTACCTTCGAACCACTCCCAACCCTTTCTCATGAATTCAGCATATTCCCGGTTTGCCTTATCCGCAAAACTGTCAAACTCCTGCTGAGCAGCTTTTTGGAAATCATCGAAGATTTTCTGAAAATCCTGTGCAAATGCCATTGGTCCGAAGACCAATGGCACCACTATCAGAACGAATCTTTTAAACATACTCTGACCGGATTAGAGTTCTTCGTCAAAATCCATTTTATTGTACTGGTCCTGAATCTTATCCATACCTAACAGGGACTCCAGCTGTCTTTTATTTTCCTCTGATTCATCCGCAAGTTCCTGCATGATTGTATCGTGAGCAATCTTCATTGCCTGCTTCTGATCATACATTGCTACCACTCTTACGGTATACGTATTCCTAGTCTGGTTATAGATTGTTATTGGAACAAAGACTCTTCCCAGTTTCTGAGAAACTATAACCTTCGCATTTTCGAGAACTTTTGAGATTGACGCAGTCAACTCCGGCGTTGTTTCATTATTTGCCAACGACACGTCGGTCAACGAGGCAATTGATGAGCAAATATTACTTGCAAGTCTCAGTTTTGCTATATTCTCTGCTTGCATCTGTGCTGCACTGAAGTTGGTTCCTGTTGCCTGAACTTCTGTATAGATATACTTTGGATATCCGTCCGGCTCGAATAATGCCACGCGGTCATAATAAGTCTCAAGCTGCTTCTCAATCGGAATACTCATAGATTTCCAGCCCTCTTTCTCCAGTCTTCTTGCCTCTTTACGAGCAAGTTTAGGAGCTTTGTCATAAAAATCGTCCTGCTGCTTATTAACCTCACGCTTCATCTCCCTCTTCTCCTTCTTTGTGTAATCCTGGGCGAAAGCCGGTTCAACACTCATCGCTGCTACAGCGCAAATGGCAACTGCCATAATAGTCCTAAAAGTCTTCATTGTTTGTAAGATTTAATTGTTAATATTTAATTGTTGTTTTTGCTTGTTTGACCATATATAGGGATGGGGTTTTCGGATTCTATCATCCGATGTAAAAAAAAATCATTTTTTTATTTAGTCACACACCGGGCGGATCGGACGCAATGATGTGCGATAGTCATCCTGGCTTGAACAATGGTCATTACTATAGTTTATTACCAACCCGTCCATGCACCATGACTTGGGAGCATTTGAGGCTGAAGAAGTCCATATCTGAGCATAATCCTCCTTATATTTCGTGTATTTCGTGATATATCCGGAGCATGGAAAGAATATGGCACTGCCATTGGCAGCTTCACACAAAAGACCTCTGACGCCATCCTTGCCGGTCTGGGTCCATACACATCCTTCATTCAGTTCATTTAACTCAGCATAAGTAGGCATTCTCCATTTCCCACCCAGGGCCACATACGCGGCATCGTCTTCTGGGTCAAGCACACTCTTTTTGTCAACAGTTCCCCATTTCGAACTATCACAATATTTAGTATAACGTTTCCTTGAGTAGTCATACCACTTATAGTCCTCATCTAGGTAGGTACGTGGGGTTACTTCTCCCCATGCATAATAGTTACCGACTTCTTCCGGGTTCGATGCTCCGAGGTTCTTATTGGACCATTTTACGGACCCACCCATATCAACAGATGTCTGACTGCCCAAGTCCTTGGTTGTGAATGTCTGCACCTGGGTCTTTATAGTGGAATTATCAAAAGTCAGCGATGCCCAGACATAATATTTTGTTCCAAAATCCAAATGAGTCGGAGAGGCAACAATCTCGCTGCCGATATAGTCGATGGTCGAATACCAATACATCATCTCCTGACCATCACCTGTCTTGTACTGATCCTTATTGGTTGAATAATAGATACTAACGGAATAGTCTTTCCCAGCAAGCATCGACTTGTCCAACACAATCTTATTCTTGGCAGAAACACGTGTTACATCATAAACATCCTCCAGCCTGATCACTCCGTCGGCAGATTTTGTGCTGAAGGTCATCACATCATCCGACATGCAGTCCTTTCCTCCCATGCACACAAAAGGACGACATTGATATTCCTTGCCTGAGGTCAATCTCCCAACGGTTACGCGCAGGATGTCTTCGGTCCAATAGAGACAATCATCATAGACACGTTCGAAGTCATCCTCTCCGGTAACAAGCAAACCAAATGAATAATCATCCTTCTCATGCACCAGCTCATCCTTAAAAGTAAAGTCAACAGTGGCCTCACTATATCCGATAGCAAAGACCTCCTCCACTTTCATAAAAGAAGCCGGCACCTCTGGAGTATGGAACGACTCTATCTTTCCCAGCACATAAACTCCTGACGAAAGGACATATGAACGGTAATAATAGGTCTCATCAGGTCTAAGCGCCTTACCGGTTGAACGTGACACAAGAACAGAAAAGGTACGTCCGTCCTCCAAAGAAGACGCTTTGATGCGAGTGGAATTGTTTTCATCAGGACGCATGTCCTCTGACACCAGGACACCAAACTCCACCCCAGCAAGTGCCAACGGTCCCAGGTTGGCATAACCTATAATTTCAGCACATGTGTAACTGGTGGACGCAACTCCGCCTGTCACCGCCAGATCCACATAATTATCTGCACCTGTATTAAGATCTGGCGCCGACGAATCAGCATCGGACTCCATCTTACCACATGACACCATAAGTCCCACCACAAGGACACCGGACAAAATATTAAGCAAACTTCTGTTTTTCATAAGTCAAATTTTTCTTTTCAAATTTTCGGCCCCGCGCCGGGCGCGGGGCTCAATCCGCGGATCGACATCACACTATTCTTGGAGGCAACGGACCGAATGCCCGCTCGCACGATTGCTGTAGTTCGCAGGATAGACGTGGCCATTGTAGTGGAAGCTGAGGTAATACGCGCCGTAGCCCTCAAAGTTGTCAGGAGTAACCGACCAATAGAGGCCGCTGAAGCCAACACTGCTCAGTGCCCCATCACTGCCGCTACGATAACCCGCAGCTGTGTACCAAGTGGATGGAGAACTGATGCCAAAACCGAAGAGCATGCCTTCGTCTGAATCATCGTAATCATGATCGTCAAAGCCTGCTTTGCACCATACGCCATAGTTTCCGCCCTTAGGTACCCGCCAACCGGCCGGGCATGGGTCGTAAATCGTCTTATCTGTCTGCCAGCGTGTATCATCAGTGGAAGTATCTGATGAGTAATACCAATCGTAATTGTAAGTATTGTAAGTAATAAAAGTAGTCGGATGCTCTACTACATACGATATCTTTCCGCGTGAGGATGACGAAGGCGTTGGGGATGGCCAAGTGATGGTTGACTTTGCCTCTACCTCGTCACTGATTGATGACGAACCGAGAAACGGATCCTTTCTCCCCCACTGATATAGAAGTCCGAGAGCACCGACATCGCCTGGAGTTGCACACGTTGCCCCCAGGTTGCGATCCATCATAGTGCCTGCATTATTGGTATAAATGCATTTACCAGGTTCATCTGTCAACCAGATGTGCCAACTCCATAGTATCTCATCATATGCGCCGCGTACAGCGATTACTGCATTGCCCTCTCTAAAGGTGCTCGATGTCTGAAAGATGATGTTCCCATCAACATACGACACTGAGGATATCAGATCGCCAACCTTAGGCGTCGTCGAAGTGCCAAAAGACTCCCACAACACCTCGACCGACTTCACATCACCTACTGAATCTGAGCTATTTCCCTTGACTGTTTTGAAACTATAAGTACCAGCCTCTGATACGATGTAGCAGTTTGCTGTTCCATCCTTAGAAAGGTCACCGCCATGACTGGTTTCCGGCAAGAGTTCTCCCGCCACAATCGTCTTCACTTCAGAGCAGATCTCAACATGATCACCTCCGATAGAGAGGTAGGCGCAAACGCACTTCTTTTCGCATTCTTCGCTCAGGGACACTTCTGCCATGAATTCCTGACCGAAGAGTTTCGACACGATCTTTTCCGCACCCTGCATGCTCTTTTGGTCAGACACATAGAAACCACACTCTACGATCTTCGACACATCCTCTTTTGCTAGAGTCGCAGTGAGTTCATAATCATAACCATTATCTGTATGAACATCAAACGACTGAATCTCAGGCATAAGGTTCACACTTGGATCTGTATCCTCCAGTCCCATGCACGAAATCAGCAATCCCATCATGCAGATTGCACAAATTAGTTTTACAATACTTCTGTTTTTCATATGTTAAACTTTATTAATTTCTTAATTTTTCACATCCATAGCTATATAGGCCCGGCAGGACCGGAATCTATCAAACTTGCGCATACTGAAAACGAAATTCCGTCCGGACAGCCTGCGCTGCGGACGGAACGAAAAATGGAATTATAATTATGTTTATTTATCTTCTGGGAAATCTATCTCCAGTACATTAAACCTATCGAAATCAGACTCAAACAACCTGTCCTGGATTATCCTGTATTTCTCAAATTCAGACTCAGCATACTCCTTTGCCTGCTCTGCGCTTACGTTTCCCAAGCCTTCTAGCAATGGTTTATCATCTGCATCAAGGAACTTGTCGATTCTTTTCGCCCAGTCTTCCATAGTCATCGGAATGTGTCTCTTTGCCCTATCCTCTGCCAGATCCAGAAAGGCACTGACAATACGTCCCATAGACTCCAGTTCATCCTGCTTAAGATAGTTCTTGGCTATGGATACGTCAGTCTTCAGAATCTTTCCCTTAGGACCCTTTGCCCAGGAAGTCAATCCCATATGCTCCTTATCAGCATCTGCCCTCTCCATAATAAGCTCTGCCGCCGTATGTTGGTGCACGGCATAATGCATCTTGTTCTGCACCCTCTTGAAGAATGCAATTGTAGTTGGGGCATCAGGGTTATAATCGAGACTTGTAGCATAGATGTCTGTCAACTTCTGATAGAAGCGACGTTCACTCAGACGGATTTCGCGAATCTCAGCCAGCAACTGATCGAAATAGTCCTGACCTATGAACGATCCATTCTCCATCCTCTTCTTATCAATTACATAACCACGCACTGCAAACTGACGAAGAACATTCGTGCACCACTGCCGGAACTGAGTAGCTCTTACGGAATTGACACGATAGCCGACACTGATGACGGCGTCGAGAGAATAAAAATTCGTATTATAGACCTTGCCATCTTCGGCAGTATGTGCAAAATTTGCACATACTGAATCCTGCTTTAGCTCGCCTGTCTGGAAAATAGATTTCAAATGTTTTCCTATAACACTTCTATCAACATCAAATAGCACAGACATCGCTTTCTGAGTCGCCCATATCGTCTCATCTGCATACATAACCTGCACTCCATCCTCACGATTCTCCAGCTGAAATATCAGGAATTCAGCCGTACTGTTACGTATCTCCATCTTCTTTTCCATATCGACCAAACTTTCTCACAAAGATAGTAAAAGACTTCAATTTTTCGTTTTCAGTATGTCAATGAACTTTAAAATTTTCGGCCCCGCGCCGGGCGCGGGGCTCAATCCGCGGATCGACATCGTTCAGCCCGCAAAGCAGGGCTGAACGATGTCACTCAGGAAGGATTATTCTTGGAGGCAACGGACCGAATTCCCGCCCGCACGATAGTAGTTGCTCACAGGATAGACGTCACCATCGTAGTCAAAGCCGAGGGTATACGCGTATTCGCCATTAGGAGTAACCGACCAATAGTAGCCGTTGAGACCAACATCGTACAGGGGACCATCAATGATGTAACGACCACCCGCAGCGGGATACCAAGTCGCTGGAGAACTAATGCCGGAACCGAAGAGCATACCTTCGTCTGAATCATCATAATCTTGATCATCAAAGCCCGACTTCGCCCACACACCATCACTGCCGCCGTCAGGCACACGCCAACCGGCCGGACATGGGTCGTAGATTGTCTTATCAGACTGCCAGCGGGTATTGTCAGTTGACGAACTGCCCGAATAATACCAATCGTAATTGCTTTTGTTATAACTGATAAAAGTCGTAGGATGCTCTGTGGCATAGGATATCGTACCACAAGATGAAGACGAAGACACTGATGATGGCCAGGAGATTGTAGACTTTGCCTCTACCTCGTCACTGATTGATGAAGAACCAAGGAAAGGATCCTTACGGCCCCACTGATATATAAGACCAAGTGCTCCTACATCACCAGGGGTTGCACTCGTAGCTCCCAGGTTGCGGTCCATCATGGTGCCGGCATTATTGGCATAGACACATTCTCCTGGAGCATCTGTGAGCCAGATGTGCCAAGACCATAGAATGGTGCCAGAAACATCCTTGGCTGCTATTACTGCGTTACCTTCTTTAAAGGTATCTGCTGTATGCAACACTATGTCACCGCCATTATAATAGCCAGCCTTTACCAAGTCGCCCACTTTCGGAGCTGTCGAAGTCCCGAAGCACTCCCACAACACAACAACAGAATTCACGTACCCAACTGACGAACTGCTATTACCCTTAACTGCAGGGAAACGATGTATTCCTGCTTTAGACACAATGTAGCAGTTTGACGAGCCGGACAATGACAAGTCTGGAACATTAGCAGTCATGAATTCTTTTACAGCACCATACGAAGTACCAACTGAATTTGTAGCATAGGCCCGAACATAATATTTTGTACTAAAGGCCAATCCTGTCATCGAAGAACTGAACTCACCAGCTCCCTTGCCAACATTTGTCTTAGTACTCAAACTGATGGCAGGGTTTTCAGAAGTGCTCCAGACTATTC
Source organism: Candidatus Cryptobacteroides sp. (assembly GCA_045539015.1). Taxonomy (GTDB): domain Bacteria; phylum Bacteroidota; class Bacteroidia; order Bacteroidales; family UBA932; genus Cryptobacteroides. Next base: position 1,852 of record JAZQEN010000082.1, on the reverse strand, counting down.
CTTTGGCACTGATTTCAGCGCCGCCATCATCTGTCACATTACCTCCACAAGTTGCACTGAGGTCTGTAATCTCTATCACATCATCCGTTTCCACAACAGGCAATTCTGCCAATGTACTGAAGGATACCGAAGAACCTACAGCCTCTCCGGCCGAGTTCACAGCGTATGCACAGACATAGTATTTGGTAGATCTTGTCAATCCTTTCACTTCCGCAGTAAATGAAGAGCCGGATAACGTACCTGTCACTTTGATTGAGGCAGCAGGATCCACATCTTTAGAAGTGCTGTAATAGAATCCCACCTCAGAAGGAGTCTCTCCACCGTCATCAATCAACGAAGATGATACAGTAAGAGATGACGATGTGCTGGTTACCAATGTAGTTGCACCGACTGACGGCAGTGCCGTCTTGGTCGTGAATGCTCGCTCAGCACCATAAGATATTCCAGCAGAATTTTCGGCGTAAGCTCGAACATAATATGTCACATTAGGAGACAGCTCAGACAATGTAAATGAGAATTGGCCCATACCTTGTCCCGCAGAAACCCTGATTCCAGTTTCAGCATCCGGATTAGATGTAAGGCTATAAACAAAACCCTTATCCGTTATCTCCACACCGCCATCCTCAGTTACAGTTCCGTGACATTCTGCGCTATACTCGGCGATCTCAGAGACATCATCTGTAGACACGATAGGCAGTTCCGGACTGGTCCTGAACTCAATGACTTCAGAATATGCAGTTCCTACACTGTTGATGCTATATGACTTCACATAATATGGTGTATTACGCGACAGTCCCGTGAGTTCATAGCTGAATGTCGTCCCCGTGCACTTAACCTTATTTTCGACATTGGAATCTTCACCCCAGTAAAAGCCTTGTTCCGAAGCACTCTCACCACCTTCGCTAAGCACATTTGCTTTAAGTACGACAGTAAACGGAGTGATATCATCAGCAACCGGCTTTCCATGTACAGGCAAAGCAACCCCTGTCGTAAACCTGACAACCTCGCCGTAGGCAGTACCTTCAGCATTCATCGCATATGCACAGAACGAGTAGGTCATATTTGGTTTCAATCCAGTCAAAGTGTATTCAAACTCTCCGACACCTGCACCTTGCTTTACCTTTGTATCCCTGCTCACATCAAGTACCTCAACTGCACCTTCACACCAGAGGAAGCCACGCTCGACGACTTCCTTACCACAGTCATCCTCCACTGCGCCTGATAGCAAAACTGACTGGGAGTCTGTCTTTGACTTACTGCCTGTCACCACTACCGGCATACCATAAACAGAAAAAGGAACTAACTTGCTGTAGGCAACATCATCTCCATCCTTTAGATAAGAGCAGACGTAATACGTCTCACCGGTCTCAAGGTCAAGAAGTTCAGCAACTCCATCAACAGCCTTGACTGAACCATTGTCTATGCTGAGACTTTCTGTCTTACCAAAGCATGCTCCTGGTTCAGTGGCCTCAACTCCGTCAGCAGCCTTATAGTCTACTGACACCTTAGCTGAACTCTTGTCGTACGAAATCAAGACAGGAGCAGAAAACTCCACATAGTCCTGCAACTCCTTCACGGTTATGCTCTTAGGATCGGAACAGATTTCGTTTCCTTCAACACCGTTGGATATGTATGAGCAAGCATAGAAGGTCTCTCCGTACTCACTCAATGTAATTTCAGCAAAGAAAGACCCTCCGAGCATCTTACACTCCACCTTCTCCGCACCGCTCATGCTCTTGTCCTTTCCATAATAAAAGCCACAGCTGGCAATTCGGCCTGCAAGGCTCTTGTCAACGCCCGCATTAAGTTCAAACACCAGCGAACCATTATCCGTCACCTCAAATTCATTGAT
>JAZQEN010000081.1:0-14457 GCA_045539015.1 Candidatus Cryptobacteroides sp. | reverse complement strand
TGTCAAGTCAATCTTCAAGCAGCTCTCGCAGAGCTGGAAGAACCTCACCAACGCCCAGATCCTGGCGTGGAATGCCTTGGCTCAGACCCAGGCCGGAAAATCCGTTCTCGGTACCTCAGCAAAGATCTCCGGAGCCAACCTCTACTCACGTCTGAACTTCTGGATTGTCAAGTGTGGCGGCGTTGCTCTCGCAACTCCACCTAACCTTGTCGGTGTAGAGGCTCCGGCAGAAGCAGACATCGACTTCTCTGCGGAAGCATACAACCTCCAGCTTACCGACATGCCGGCAAGCACAGAGAACCTCAAGCTTATCGTAATGGCATCTGCTCCGCAGAGCAACGGTGTAACCCGTGCATATGGCAAGGCTGTCCAGATCGGTGAGCCTCGTGAAATCGTCGATGCGATGATCGATCTCAAGGCAGACTACGTCGCAGTACACGGAGAAGTTACAGAGGCCGCACCAAAGGTGTTCCTGAAGTATTTCTTTGTGAATACAGTGACCGGTGAAAAGTCCGGAGAGATGCTGGCAATGGCACGTCTCGGCTAATCAATGGCCAACTACTGATTACGACTAACCCCGCAACGGTCACACATTCGCTGCGGGGTTTTACAATTCAAATGATACACTTATGGAAAACCGGTCTATTTCCCAGAACTTCACTTTTGATGAGTTTGAACACAGTTCAACAGCGATTGCCCTTGGGTTGCAAAATGAAATACCCAATGAGACTGTACGCAAAGCAATCCGTCTTCTTGTTATAAATATTCTTCAACCCTTACGAGATGCACTGGGTAAACCACTTGTGATAAATAGTGGATATAGAAGCCCAGAACTGAATATAGCTGTCGGAGGCTCTAAAAACAGTCAACACCTTCGAGGTGAGGCCGCTGATGTCGCTTCGGAAGATCCGATACACCTGGTTAGGCTAATAAAAGAGAATAATCTCCCTTTTGACCAGATTATTGTTTATGCGAACTTTGTTCATATCAGCTATTCCTCAAAAGAATCTCAGCGTATGCGTATTATATATAATAAGTAGCAGCCATTGGAAATATTGCTATTCTTTTGTACCTTCGCAGGAGAAGTTGATGCCAATCAACTTTATTTTTAACTCAACAGCCTTGCTCTCTTCGGACAGCAAGGCTATTTCTTACTCTGGGGGACATACGGGGGACGCAAAACATAAAGAAAAATCGCTAAAGCACTGATTTAGTGTACTTTAGCGATTTTATCCGTGATTCGGTTGGGATTCGAACCCAAGACCCACAGCTTAGAAGGCTGTTGCTCTATCCAACTGAGCTACCGAACCGATCCGTATGTGCTTTTGTGGGCAGATTCCGTTGCGGGAGGGGCTGCTGACACTTAAAGCGGGTGCAAATATAGTGGAAAACTTTGAAATGTCAAAATTTTTGATGGTTTGTTCAGCGGCTGGTGCATCAAGCTGCAATATGGGAATCTGTTGTGTCGGGTTGTGCCGGACTGTTGAGTGCGTGAAAGAGCGGGTATGTTGTCATGGTTAGTGTGCTCGGTCGTCATTTTTGATGACCACCAGGCACGCTAATGCTCGTCTGAGGGGGCTGGGAGGCATGTTGATGTGCTTGGTCGTCGGGGAAAATGACGACCGAGCACGTTGGGGCTCCCATCTCACTCATACGCCGATAAATGCTGCATCGGGGTGGTGAACGGATATACGGAATCTTCTATGCGCCAGAGGAGGAAGAGGGTCTTGCCTTCGATGCGGGCTTCGATGAATGTTATGTCGTGGTCCCGGAGGGTCATTGTCGCGCCCTCTATGATGGCTTTATGGCCGTCTGTTTCGTAGGTTCCGTATCTGGTGGTCTTGGTCAGTGTGCCCGAGGATGAGTCTTCGGCAGTTATGCAGATGCCTTGGCCGCAGAGGAATTCAACTGTCAGCTTGTCCACGGGGAAGGGACCTAGGGGAACTTCGTCCGATTTCCACAGGGTTCTATAGAAGCGGTCGCCGGGTGCATCAAATATGCATGACGATAAAGCAAAAACTGCCACGGCACAGGTGGCTATGGCAGTTAAAATCTTGTATAAACATTTCATAATGCCATCTGTTAGAGTTCGTTAACAGCGGCATTGACAACGATTATGCCTTTTTCTTCCTGCTGATGATCTTTCCTGCGATTTCGATTCCGGTGACCAGGAAGAATCCGATGAAAGCGAACGCCACTGCGCTGCCTGTCTGCAGATCGATATAGCCTGCATACTGCTCTATGATGGCAGGAGGGACTGCTCCTTCGAGGGCTTCTGCCTTAGCCAGGGCTTCGCCGAACTGCGAGCCTACTATGGCGTCGGTATTGTTCCAAGGCCATACCTTTACGAGCGATCCGATGATGAAGCCGGCAAGAGCTACCAAGGTTTCCTTGTTCCAGCGGGCGAGGAGCCAGTGGAGGAATTTCGAGAAGGCGAGGATGCCGACTACTGCTCCCACTGCGAAGACGCCGATGATGGCGAGGTTCTGTCCTACGTTTACTCCTGCTGTCAGATCGGATATGCATCCCATTATGTACTCGTACTTACCCAGGATCAGGAGAATGAAGCTTCCGGAAATGCCGGGCAGGATCATTGCACAGATGGCTATGGCGCCGCTGATGAATATGAACCAGAGGCCGTCAGGGGTCTGGGTAGGGGAGAGGGTGCAAACGACTATGCCAAGGCCTATGCCGAAGACCAGCAGCAGTGCCTCGCGCAGGTGCCACCCTGAAATGCCCCTGAGGATGAATATCGATGATGCGACGATGAGACCGAAGAAAAAGGCCCATGTCTGGATCGGATGCTCGGTGAGAAGTGTCTGCATCAGGCCAGCGAGAGCAACTACGCTGATGCCGATACCGATGACCAGCGAAAGGAGGAAGCCTCCGTTGATGTGTTTCCAGAAGTCGCGGAAACGTCCTTTGAACAGCAGGGCAACCGCCTCCTTGTTGATGGATGCGATGGAACTTACGAACTCATCGTAGATGCCCATGATGAAGGCGATAGTGCCTCCTGAAACTCCAGGGATGACATCTGCACCGCCCATGCAGGCGCCTTTTACCGATGTCATTATATACTTGGTGAATTTACCCATTACCTGATTTTAGTTAAGAATTCTGTCATTGTCTTGAAGATGCGGCGGGAGTCAGAGCGCAGGTCTTCTGTCTGGGCACCGGAGATGATGAGGTCATATGAATGTCCCGGATACTCTGTCCTGCCGATCTTGAATCTGGCCTTGGCGCACTTGCAGAGGAAGTCGACTGTAAAGCTTTCGTGCTCCACCATCGAGATGAAGAGGTCGCTCTGTTCATTGATGAGACCCCCGAGCTTGCCCATGTCCGGTATTCCCAGCCAGTCAAGTTCCTTTCTTAAAATGGTTGTCTGTATGCTGGTGAGCAGTAGTTCCTCCTTGCCGAGCTTCCGCAGGTCAAGGAAGTAGATGTTGACCTTGATTCCGTGCTGGCGTCCCCAAGCAAGGATATCTTCCTTGAGTACGTCAAATCCCGGTTCCTCGACGTCGATCACCACGTTGGCGGTCTTGATCGTCTCGAGAGAAAGGAGTCCGGTCTGGACCGTGCTCACTGATTTGCTCAGTCTGCGTTTTCTGAAAAAGTCTTTTATGCCTTCAAACATAGATTATTCTGCTGGTGTGTTCGTCGCGATAAGTTCGCGGATTTCTTTCTTTGCTGCCTTCCAACGAGGTATGTCGATCTTTGTTCCGACAACCTCCACTACCTTAGCTGCGATGATCGAGCCTATTTCTCCGCAGACCTTGAGCGGCATGCCGAGGGAATGGGCATACAGGAATCCTGCAGCATAGGTGTCACCTGCGCCGGTCGCGTCAACCGGAGCTGCCGGCCATGCTTTGATGAAATGGTACTCATCTCCGCTCTTGACCATGGATCCGTCCTTTCCGACCTTCACGACAGCAATCTTGCATTTACGCGCTATCGTGTCAAGAGCCTCGCGCGGTTCCTCGCCGGTGAAGGCCTTAGCCTCAGTCTCGTTGGCAAAGACGATGTCCACGTATTTTTCTACGATATCATGGAGGAAAGCGCGGTTGGACTCAACCACGTTGTATGAGGCCATGTCGATGGAGATGAGGCATCCAGCCTCTTTTGCGAGTTCGACGGCCCTGCGGATGGTAGCCTGATTCTGAACAAGATAGCCTTCGATATGGAAATAGTCATATCCCTGGAAGTACTCAAGTTTCAGGTCTTCAGGTACGAGCTCGAGTGCTGCTCCGAGATATACTGCGAAAGTCCTCTCTGCATTGGGCGCTGTGATGAAAACCATGGCTCTTCCAGAGGAATTCACGCCCTTGAGGAGCATCGATTTGATTCCATACTGCGCCTGGTCGCTCTTGAAAAGGTGGCCGAGATCGTCATCGCCTACCTTTCCTATGAAGCCCGATTCCATGCCGAAGATGGCTGTGCCTGTGATCGTGTTTGCTGCGGAGCCTCCGGCTACAAGCTGCACGCCCATAGGTTTGAGGGTTTTCCATATCTTGTCACCTGTCTCCATGTCGACATGCTGCATGCTGCCTTTAGGAAGGTGGAATTCTTTCAGAAAGCTATCGTCCGGAAGCACTGCAAGAATATCAGTCAGTGCATTTCCGATACCTAAAATTGAAGCCATATTGCCATTTTTGTTATTGAACCCACAAAGTTAAAAAACTTTTGGATAACTTTGCACCCTGATGTCCTTCTGAGCGATAATAGCTCTTCAAGGGACTTTCAGATGCAGCTATGAATATTAAGAAGATATTGAAATATTTACTGTCGGCCGCTCTTGCAGTGGTACTTCTGTGGTTCTCATTCCGCGATGTGGACTGGAAAGAGTTCGGAAAAAGCCTCTCTGTATGCCGCTGGGAATTCATAATCCTTTCCATGGTTGCAGGTTCTGCAGCATTCTGGGTGAGGGGATTGCGCTGGCGCCGTCTGCTGTTGCCGATAGATCCCTCAATCACCCGTACCACAACTTTCAACGGAATCAATATAGGAAACATTTCCAATTTCGTCTTTCCGCGTATCGGCGAGTTTGTGCGTTGCGGAGTGATTACACGTCGCTCCCAACCTGTAGACCCTGCTGCTCCGGAACATAAGAAAGCCTCATATGACAAGGTTCTTGGAACTGTGGTTCTGGAGCGCAGCTGGGAACTTGTCGTAATGCTGATGCTGCTTGTCCTGGTGGTGGTTGCCGGATTCAATCGTTATGGTACCTTCGTTATGGAGAAGGTCGTAGCTCCGATGGGAGACAGATATTCATTCAGCGCCTGGTGGATAGTTGCCGGAGTTGTGGCTGTCATTGCAGTAGGCCTGTATCTGCTATGGCGCTTCCGGGATTCCAATGCATTCTGCCGGAAGGTCTGGGGAGTGTTCCGCGGTGTCGGCCAGGGATTTACCAGCTGCTTCACCATGGACCATAAATGGCTGTTCTTTGCATATACGGCCCTGATATGGCTTCTTTACTGGCTCATGGCTGCGTCCACGATGTGGGCTGCTCCATTTCTGGATGGCCTTGATCTGATTGATGCCCTCTTCCTTTCTCTGGTGGGTGGTCTCGGCTTCGCCGTTCCCGTTCCCGGTGGAATCGGAGCGTTTCATTATATCATAAGTCTTGCACTGATGGTGGTGTACGGTGTGCCGTGGGAGACAGGACTTCTTTACGCAACCTTGTCACACACATCTCAGGCTGTGACTCAGATTCTTTTCGGTGCAGGTTCATATGCATATGAGGCCTTGAAAAAGGACTGACGGCATTTGTTTTGAGAAAGTCGTCTCAAAACAAATGCACATGAAACTCAAAATCATTCACGACAAGGATATCTGCCGCTTCTCAACTAAGGTTGAAGGGCATTCTGCTCATGTAGATTATATGATCAGCGACGGAGCATTATACGTAATCCATACTTATGTTCCCAAGCCGATAAAAGGCCTTGGAATTGCTTCTGAGCTGGTCAGAGCAGCTTATGAATATGCCGATCTGGAAGGACTTGGATGTAAGGCTACCTGTTCTTATGCACTTGCATGGCTTGAAAAACACGGTTTGGCACGGCACTTGCAATAACACTAAATCGGTTAGTTTAGTTGTTAATAATAGGGTTATAGTTCAACAAAGGGCCATCGGAATTTCCGATGACCCTTTTTGATTTTATCTCAATGTGAGTTCTACAGGACAATGGTCCGATCCGAATATGTCGGAATGTATCTTTGCATCAACCAGTCTGTCGCGAAGCCCCTCGCTTGTCACGAAGTAGTCGATACGCCACCCTGCGTTCCTCTGACGTGCCTGGAAACGGTACGACCACCACGAATATGCTTCCTTGAGTTCCGGATAGAAATGGCGGAAAGTGTCGATGTATCCTGCCTCCAGAAGCTGGCTGAACTTTCCTCGCTCTTCGTCCGTGAATCCGGCGTTATGGTGGTTGCTTGCAGGGTTCTTGAGGTCGATTGCCTGGTGGGCTACATTGAGGTCGCCGCAGACGATGACTTCCTTCTTCTCGCGAAGCCCATTGAGGTAGGCCCTGAAATCATCTTCCCACCTCATCCTATACTCCAGTCTCCTGAGATCATCCTGTGAGTTTGGGGTGTAGACACATACCAGATAGAAGTCTTCCATCTCGAGCGTGATGACTCTGCCTTCATGGTCGTGCTCATCAATGCCTATTCCGTAGCTTACGCTGATAGGGTCATGCTTGGTGAAGACCGCTGTGCCTGAATAGCCTTTCTTTTCTGCATAGTTCCAGAAGGAACGATACCCGAGGAATTCCAGATCCAGCTGCCCTGCCTGCATCTTGGTCTCCTGCAGACAGAAGAAATCAGCATCCAGGTCTGTGAAGATGTCGGCGAACCCCTTTCCGCAAACAGCCCTCAGGCCGTTGACATTCCATGAAATGAACTTGTACATATGCCTGCCTGAAATCTACTCCAATGTCCACTCTGTGCCGTCCTTGGTATCCTTGATCTGGATGCCGAGTGCCTTAAGGTCATCGCGGATGCGGTCGCTGGTCGCCCAGTCCTTTGCCGCCTTTGCCGCCTTGCGCTGCTCGAGAACCATGTTGACCAGTCCGTCTATGGTCTCCATTGCCTTGCCGCCTTCGTTCTCTTCGTCACGAAGTCCGAGAACTCCGGTCACGATGTTGTCGAACAGATCCACAAGCGCCTTGTAGTCAGACGCATCCAGCTGGAGCTTCTTGTCCTTTGCTGTGTTGATGATGCGGATCGCGTCGAAGATGTGGGCGAGTGCGATAGGTGTATTAAGGTCGTCGCAGAGTGCTTCGTAGACATTTTCCACAATTGCCTTCACTTCTGCGTTCGATGCTGTGATTGTCTCAGGAGCGGTTGCTGATACGAACTGACCGTATGCCAGTGCCGGTGCTGCCTGAACGCCTGCCGCCGCTGCCAGTGCCTTGAGGTCCTTGGCTGCCTGGTTGATCCTCTTAAGACCTTTTTCCGCTGCCTGGAGTGCCTCGTTGCTGAAGTCGAGGGTTCCGCGGTAATGAGCCTGAAGGATGAAGAAACGCACTGTCATCGGAGTGTATGCCTGTGCAAGCTTAGGGTGCTTGCCGGCGAACAGTTCAGGAAGGGTGATGAAGTTTCCGAGCGACTTGCCCATCTTCTTGCCCTCGATTGTGATCATGTTGTTGTGCATCCAGTACTTCACTCCGCTGCAGCCGCGAGAAGCTGTATTCTGTGCGATCTCGCACTCATGGTGAGGGAAGAGAAGGTCCATTCCGCCGCCATGGATGTCGAACTCCTTGCCGAGGTACTTCTCACTCATTGCAGAGCACTCGAGATGCCAGCCTGGGAATCCGTCGCTCCATGGTGAAGGCCAGCGCATGATGTGCTCAGGTGAAGCCTTCTTCCAGAGTGCGAAGTCGTATGATGCACGCTTGTCCTGCTGTCCGTCAAGGTCACGTGTTCCTTCCTTCACCTCGTCAAGGGTGCGGCCGGAGAGAACACCGTATTTGTGGTCCTTGTCATATTTGAGGACGTCGAAATATATGGATCCGTTGCTTTCGTATGCATATCCTGCCTCGAGGATCTTCTTCACGAGGTCGATCTGCTCGATGATGTGTCCGGAAGCACGAGGTTCGATCGAAGGCGGAGCTACGTTGAGCATCCTCATTGCCTCATGGTAGGCGAGTGTACATCTCTGCACCACTTCCATCGGCTCGAGCTGCTCAAGGCGTGCCTTCTTTGCAATCTTGTCCTCTCCCTCGTCTGCGTCATGCTCAAGATGACCTACATCTGTGATGTTACGCACGTAGCGCACCTTGTAGCCAAGGTGGTTGAGCAGTTTTACGAATACATCATATGTCACTCCCGGTCTTGCATGTCCAAGGTGGGCGTCACCGTAAACGGTAGGACCGCAGACGTAAAGTCCTACATGTCCTTCGTTGATAGGCTTGAATATTTCCTTCTTTCTCGAAAGCGAATTGGTTATATATAAATCTCTCATGACCATTAATATTACGCAACCTGCAAATATAACTAATAATTTTCAAAAGCCCGTCAGAAACGGTATCTGACTGCTATTGACGGGATGAATCCAAGTACTCCATTGTCATAGAAGCCTGTTTTGCTTCCATAGTATACCCTTGTCCCTGTAATCGGGTCATTGAAGTGCCCATCGTTCATGTGTATTCCAAAATAAGGCCTTATGTCCACTGCGAGTATAAGCGGGAAGTCAAACATATATTCCAGTCCGACCTGAGCCGCAACTGCTACCTCAAATCCATTGTCGTTATAGCCTCTGATGTCGCCGCTTATTTCATAAGGTACAATGTCATCTACAAATCCTACAGAAAGTCCAGGTCCTGCATAGAGGTTCCATGTGCCTTTTGCTGTCCATGCAGGGCGTGCCCATATGAAATTGTAGACAGCGGTTGCCTTGACTCCCGGCCTTCCGTTTGCGTTATATCCGAAATCAAGACCAAGGTCGCATTCGATGAACTGTTTTGTATTCATTGAGTGTTGATACGAAGCCTCGAATCCGGTTGCGCCCGCGCGGGCTCCCATCGCTCTTGGCTGGGCGAAAGAGCTTGCTGCTGTAAGCAAGCCGATGATAGTTATGAATAATAGTTTCTTCATAGGTGGATTTCCTGATTTGCAGGAAGCATACAAAGATATAAAAAAACGACGACCAGAGGTCTGATCGTCGCATAAATCTGAGTCGGTTATACTAGAAAGCGTAACGAACGCCAAGTGAAGGCATTACACTCCAGTGGAAACCATGGTTGAATCCATAACCGAGAGTAGGACGGAGGTCAAATGAAAGCTGGAGAGGGAACCAGAACTTGTACTCGAGTCCCACCATACCTGCAGCAGCAAGGTGGAAGTAAGAGTTCTCACCGATTATGTTCATACCTACCGCAGCACCAGGTCCTGCATAGAATCCCCACTCACCTCTGTCAGTCCAAGCTGGCTGAGCAATCATGAAGTTATAGACAACCGAACCGTCAACAGAGTTGAAGTTGTTGAGTCCGAGGTTAGCCTCGAGGAAGTCTGCTCCAAAACTGTGCTGATAAGAAGCCTCAACGCCCCATCCGAGCTTTACACCGACAGCTCTTGGCTGAGCTGATGCAGCAACTGAGAAACCGAGTACCAATGCTGCTACGAGAATGATTTTTTTCATAATAAAGAGTATTTGGTTAATGTTAAAATACACGTTGTCCCCACAAATATACAAAAACTTTTGTTCATTATACCATCAAAGCCGTAAAAGAACGGCTTTGATGTGTTTATCTGCTGCCTTAAGGAACTTGGCAGCTTCTGAATAGTGACCCGTATTGAATTCAAACAGAGCACATTTCTCGAGGAAACTTATCTTCTTCAGAATGTCATCAACTGCGGTGCTTTCCCAGTCGATTCCCTGTGCCATATCAAAGTATGGTTCCTGCATTTCGAAATACAATGTCGGAATCATTCTGATCTGCTGGAGTTCAGAATCCTTTTCCTTGCGTGTCCACGCAACCAGTTCATAATGTTTTTCTTCCATCATAATGTAAATTTGATATTTAACATCATATCACCCGGGCTGCCGGTATGTCAAAGAACTGGGGCTAAGGTGCTGGCACATGGTGCAGGCACGTGGTACTGGTACGTGTACGGGCACATGGTACGGGCACATGGTACAGGCACGTGGTGACAGGTGCAGGGCACACCTCTCCCTGTAGGGCCTTTGACAGCCTTCGGATATGTTACGATGAAAATTTCCGCAGAAATGCGGGTTGTTTGAGATCTTTACCTCATTATACGGATGTTTCTGTAATTTGTTTCACGCAGGCTGATTTTTTTCTGCGCAATGCATTCGTTTGAGTGTCAGTGTGTTGACTGTTCTGCATGTCGTTTTTTTGCGCGTTATAAAGTAGCTATATTACTGTTTGATAGGCACTTATGTTGCGCAGCTGATGTGCAGGTATTTCCTTATCTGAAATGGTTTTGCTGATGTGTTGCCAGACAAGTCTTTCATAAGTTTATGTTTTGATGCTTCGTCCAGGGTGATCACCTCTCCTGCATTCTTAAAGCCTCTTGCACGTATGTACCTATAGATTTCCCGATATTCGAGATCGGATTTTCCGTGCATTGTTTCCTGGATTTCATACTCACTTCCCGTATTGGAATTGATTGCAGTAAGCATGTTTTCATAGCTTCCATAGCATGCAGCCAGAAGGTCATACCTGATTGCCGCAGAATATCTGGATATTATGTAATCTGTCAACTGGTTTCTTTCCGTTGCATTCAGACTTCTGAATATCCGGTCGAGCTGGGGATATGTCAGATGTTGTCCTCGTTTCACGCAGCCATCCACCTCGCTTCTGGCTTTCCTCATGGCATATGAGGCATACCTTATCCGGATAGCATCAGAATATGGATGTGTGCTGTATCCATAGGCAAGAAAGTTCCACCGGTAGTCTTGAGCCAGTTTGCATAAGTATCTTTCTACAGGATTGTTGAAGAGGTAGGCTATTGCTGTTCTCAATCGTTTCAGGCCTACCTTTGGAGCTTTCCCGATCCTTTCTGTGAAAATAGGACCTGACCTGCCATGGGCCCTGTTGAACTCCTTGACGAAAATCATGGTCACTGTCTTTATGAAACTGGAGAACTCTCTTGGACTTTGGGCTGAAACCAGTGAGTGGATGTGGTCTATCATCAGACATAATCCATAGATCACCACATTATATCTGTGAGCCTGAGTCACAAATATTGTGAAGTAGACCAGATAGTCCTGAACTTCATAGAATATGTTGAAACCCGTTTCAGTCCGCTGGTATGTGTGATGTACTTCTCCGTCAATAAACTTTTTCATAATGATGTCGGTGCAATGTAAACTCTTTATTATTAAATACTTAGCCTCGTTGCATGTCGCTTTTTTATGCGGTGTAAAAGTGCTAATGTGTTGGTGGCCAGTGAGTTGCGTTGCGCAGGGCGTGGCTGTATCTCTGCGAGATGCCGAGCCGTTGTCTGCGCAATGGTGGGTGGAGATGCTGTCTGCGCTGCGTCGCCCATGAGCTACCCGCCTGATCCTCCGACAAAATTAGAGTCCGTCAATCTGAAACAGTTAAAGAAAAAGAAAATAGTTGTTTAAAAAAAAGAAAAAACTTAAAGAAAAAGAAAAATCTGCGTGGGAACAGCTATATTTGTGGCTAAACGTATGGATTATGAAACGTATTATATCATTCATATCTGCAGTCATGCTGTCCATTGCCGGATTGACTGTGGTTTCGTGTGAGAATCATGAAAAACAGGATGGTTCTGTTACCCGTCCCGAGGAGTCTGGTCCGGGGGAGGACGGTAACGAGGGGAGTCCGGACAGTGGCAAGCCTGATTCTGGAGACAAGCCTGACTCCGGTGTGGATTCGGGAGAGAAGGAGTTCGTGATTCTGTTCACGAATGACTTCCATAGTCAGATCGAGCCGCTCAGCAAGGATGAGACCTACAATGCGGACAGGGGAGGAGTCAAACGTATAAAGGCACTCGTGGACAGTGTGCGTGCAGCTGAACCACATGTGCTGCTGGCAGATGCGGGGGACCTTGTGCAGGGAACATATTATTTCAGTCTGCTGAACGGAGTTGTAGAGATGATGATGCTGGAGGAGCTGGGCTATGATGTGCGCACTTTGGGTAACCATGAGTTTGATAAGAAGATGGTAGGTCTGGGAGATATGCTTGCCATGAGTTCGGTGCCGGTGGTGACTTCCAACTATGATTTTTCGCAGACTCTTCTCTCGCAATACATGCGCAATTCCATTATTCTGGAAACTGGCAATACAAAGGTGGGCTTCATCGGACTTAACGTGAGACTGGAGAATCTTGTCGACCCAAGTTCATGCGAGGGTGTCGTATGGCAGAATGCAATCAATGTCGCTGATCAGGAGGCTAAGAAACTGCGCGACCAGGGAGCAGATATCGTGATCGCTCTGTCGCATCTTGGATACGAAAAGAATAGCGATATCGTTTATTATGACAGAGGTATCGCTATGAATACCAGACATATAGATATGATAATAGGAGGTCATACCCACACCTTCCTGAATTATGCGGATTATGTCACAAGTCTTGACGGAGACAGGGTACCTGTCGTTCAGACTGGCAGCAAGGGAGTGTGTCTGGGATATGCCAAGATAAGAATTGGCGAAAACGGCAAGCCATCATTTACATATAAGCTGATTCCTGTAAAGAATCACCTTGACAAGAAACTGGATCCGGCCTTTTCAGACATGATCGATACATATTCGGCTGCCGTAAAGAAGGAAATGGATGTGGTTATCGGAACATGCCCGTCTGCGATAAGAAAAGGTTCGCCTGAGAGCCCTCTGGGAAATCTGACAGGAGATGCTCTTCTCTGGATGGCGCAAGATAAATATGGGGTAAAGGCTGATGTCGGTCTATATAACAGCGGCGGTATCAGAGCGGAGATTTCTGCAGGAGACCTTACTGTGGGTGATGTATATGCGGTTTATCCTTTTGACAATGTGCTTTCTCTTGTGACGCTTAAAGGAAGTGACCTGATGAGGCTTTTTGACTATGTGGCCTCAAGTGGGGGACTTCCGATCAGCAAGACCGTCAAGATGGTCATAAAGGACAAGACGGTAAAGTCTGTTACGGTTAACGGACAACCGGTGGATAATAATAAGGTATATACTGTCGCAACTATTGACTATCTTGTGAATCTTGGGCGTTACGGTCTGGAGAATGCGATTAGCAGAAATGATTCACCTGACATCATCAGGGACAACTTCGTGGAGTATTTCAGGTATCTTGCCCTGCAGAACGGAGGCAAGATAACGGCATCCAAGGACGGCCGCATCAAGAAGGAATAATCACACGGGAAAGACATAAAAAAAGGGAACGACTCATCATCGTTCCCTTTTTCGTTATTAGAACATCTCTGGTTCGTTGTTCTGCTCGTTGTTTTCTGCCGGAGCATCGCGACGGTCGCGGCGAGGACCTCTTGGGCCTCTGTCGTCGCGGCGTGGTCCGCGGTTGTCGTCACGACGTGGTCCGCGGCCGTTGTCGAGGCGGTCATTGTCACGACGTGGACCTCTGTCTCCGCGTGGCTTGCGCTCAGGCTCGACATATCCCTCAGGCTTCTCAAGGAGGGCCTTGCGTGAAAGTCTCATCTTGCCTGTCTTCTCGTCGATCTCGAGGAGCTTCACTTCTACCTCGTCACCTACATGAAGCACGTCCTCTACCTTGTCAGTCTTCTCCCATGCGATCTCTGATACATGGAGGAGGCCTTCCTTACCTGGGAGGATCTCCACGAATGCACCGAACTCAAGGATGGAAACGATCTTGCCCTGGTATACTGTGCCCACTTCAGGAACTGCAGTGATGCCGTTGATCCAGTTGAGTGCCTTGTCCATAGACTCCTTGTCAAGGCCGAAGATGTCTACAACACCCTCTGAAACGCCGTTGACCTGCTCCTCAGTGATGGTGATTGTAGTGCCGGTCTCGCGCTGGATCTTCTGGATGGTCTCGCCACCCTTTCCGATGATTGCACCGATGAACTCGCCTGCAACACGGATCTGAACCATGCGTGGAACAAACTCCTTGTACTCGGCACGTGGCTCGCTGATGGTCTTCATCATCTCTCCCATGATGTGGAGACGGCCCTGACGTGCCTGCTCGAGAGCTCTCTCGAGGACGTCGTATGAAAGTCCGTCAACCTTGATGTCCATCTGAGTAGCTGTGATACCGTCCTTTGTACCGGTCACCTTGAAGTCCATGTCTCCGAGGTGGTCCTCGTCACCGAGGATGTCGGTAAGGATAGCGTAGCGCTCATTAGGATTGTCCTTGTCTGTGATGAGCCCCATTGCAACACCTGCAACAGGCTTCTTGATCTTCACACCTGCATCCATCAATGCGAGGCAGCCTGCGCAGACTGTAGCCATTGATGATGAACCGTTAGACTCGAGGATGTCTGAAACCACGCGTACTGCGTATGGATTC
>JAZQEN010000080.1:0-24772 GCA_045539015.1 Candidatus Cryptobacteroides sp. | reverse complement strand
ACCGAACTCTGCAGCGATCTGGCAGTTGCCCTTGAGGAGGTCCTCACGGGTCATGCCCTCCTTACGAGGAGCACCGCCTGAAGAGATGATGTACTTGGCACCTGTGAAAGCAACTTCAGGATCAGTTGTCCATGTGATGTTAGCACCCTCGAATGCGCAGTGGTAGAGTTCCTCTGCAACACCGTTTACGCCTGGTCCATAAATGTCATAAAGGCAGATGTTTGGAGTGAGGCCGAGCATGAGAGCTGTCTGAGCCATGTTTGATCCGATAGCGCCACCGGCACCTACGATCACGAGCTTGTCGTTAGTCAAAAATTCCATAATGATATTGTAATGTTAATATAAAATCAAAAGTCGCGCAAATATAGCAACAAATTTAATACAACGTAAATGGATCAACATCCTAATTCAAGACTGGACGAATACTATATCCTCCGGAACGGCCAAAATAACTGACTACCGAACAATTTTCGCTAGAAAAATTAAGTCCAAAGGAGTAGTGATCTGTGTCAGGTGTAGAAGAGACATACGCTCCTAATCGTCCGAACTGAATGACAATACCGTCTTTATATTCACTCTTAAATGCGCCTTGACCAACTGCAGGAAGGAATAGCAATCCTCCATTTACTTTACTTTGTAGTAAGATTCCCTTGCGATGTGGATCCCAGATAATGTTACAGTTGTCAATCAACTCCTGATACTCATCCTTTGTCGGCATGCGCCATTCTCCTCCCCAGTTTGAGCGTGCAGCATCATATTCGGGATTACCCGAGATGTCACCTAACCTAACCCCCGTAGTAAGGCAATTGGCATCGGTGTACTCATCTTTGGGAGAAGTTTCTCCCCATGCAAAATAACTTCCACTCTCACTCGGATCTTCTGTGCCAACATTATATTTGGCCCATTTCACACTCAGACCCAAATCAACCCATGGATGTCCATTATGAGTACCATGAGCCACTTCCTGTCCTGAGCAAGCCAGAGCGCTTCCTACAAATACAGCACACAATAAAAGAAGAATTTTTTTCATACAATCTAAATTTTGACAAATATACATTTAAAATTCGACTTGAAAGGCCCGTCACAGCAAAAAGGAGAAATAATTTTCAGATATCAAAACATTTAGTATCTTTGCGGCTGAATTTCAAGGGCAAAGGCCCCAAACATTAATTTGATAAGACAGTGGAACCTCCCAGTCCTATAGTTACAGATCAAAAAATTTCTGCGGATCAGATGTCTGACGATCCGTTGTCCAGCAATATATATATGGTTATGGGCAGCTCTTCTGACGAGGGTCAGGAGGGTGGATTCTGCGTGTGTGCATGGTCTGCACGCACCGGTCTGTCATATGTAGGTACTCCGAATTCCACCATTTCATAAATTATGGCACTTTATTTAAGAAAGAGATTAGACAACAAGGCAGAAATTGCCGTATGGCATGTAACAGAGACCGAAGATGAGCTGAAAAGCATAACGTCGGTTCCTACAGATGAAATGGAAGAGATTTCCCTCTTCCGCAGCGAGAGTCAGAGAAGGCAGAAACTCGCAGTAAGGGCGCTCATCAACGAGGTGTTTGAAGAGAAGATGTACCTCAATCACCATGATAACGGACAGCCTTATCTGGAGAACTGCGCCACAAACATCAGCATTACTCATACTGAGAATTATGTTGCCATCATAATCCACGACGACGAAGAGGTAGGCATTGACATCGAGTCGCTGGACAGAGACTTCTCGGCAGTAGAGAAGAAGGCGCTTTCTGAGGATGAGATCGACGATCTTGAAAAGGAGAAGAGGAACGAGCAGCTTGCAATTTACTGGTGCGCAAAGGAAGCTATCTTCAAGAGAATGTCACAGAACCGAGTAGACTTTGCCGAGCAGATCGAGGTCGAGAAATTCAATGTAAGAAAGGAGGGAGAACTTGAGGCAACCTTCATCCACAAGGACGAGCATGAGGAAGATTTCGAACTCGAATATATGATCTTTGACCGCCACCTTCTCGTATGGCTTGTCGGATAACCCAATTAACAAACTTGTTATAGCCAATTTAGAATTATTTAAAATTCTACATATTTACAAAACCCTGTTAATCAACAAATTAACAGGGTTTTTAATTTTTTGTTAATATCTTTTTCCGTCCTATACAGGACAGCTTTACAATAATTAAATTATATTTGTCACCCGGCAGTAAAACCACCGGAAAATCAACATTGAAATATTAACCACCTTCCGCGTCCCAGACAGGCACGTGGACTAGAGCCGACAACTTATGGTAAAGCATGTAGTAAAGCGCGACGGCAGGGTCGTGATCTTCGACAACAGAAAGATTGTAGATGCAATCTTGAAAGCAATGGGAGTAACAGAAGAGGGAGAGGATATCGTCCTCGCAGCTGAAATCGCAGCGACCATCTCCAAGATAAACGTAGAGCATATGAGCGTGGAAGACATCCAGGATCAGGTGGAGGTCGAGCTCATGAACAGCCCGCGCAAGGAGGTCGCAAAGAAGTACATCGCTTACCGCAACCAGCGTAACCTTGCACGTAAGGCAAAGTCACGTGAAATTTTCCAGGAAATCATCGACGCACAGGCAACGGAAATCACCCGCGAGAATGCAAATATGAATGCTGACACTCCTGCGGGAATGATGATGAAGTTCGCTTCAGAGTCGACCAAGTCATATGTTGACGAGTGCATGCTTTCAGAAGACGTGAAGGAGGCAGTACAGAACAACTACATCCATGTTCATGACAAAGACTACTATCCTACAAAGAGTCTTACCTGCATCCAGCACCCTCTGGATAAGATTCTCGAGGATGGATTCTTTGCCGGCCATGGTGAGTCACGCCCTGCAAAGCGTATCGAGACTGCCAGCATCCTCGGATGTATCTCCATGGAGACCGTACAGAACGAGATGCACGGAGGTCAGGCGATCCCTGCATTCGACTTCTACATGGCTCCTTTCGTAAGAAGAACATTCCAGGAAGAGCTTGACAAGGTGGGGGAAATCAATGGTGAGGACTACTCAAGACTGTACAGCGTCGAGATCGATGACTACCTGAAGCGCGACCTGGTGGGCATCCAGGGCGACGACAGAGTCATCCAGCATGCCATCAACATGACAGTCAGCCGCGTACACCAGTCGATGGAGGCATTCGTGCACAACATGAACTCGATCCACTCACGTGGAGGAAACCAGGTGGTATTCAGCTCGATCAACTACGGAACTGATACCTCGGCAGAAGGACGCTGCGTGATCCGCGAGCTGCTCAACACGACATACGAAGGTGTCGGCAACGGCTCTACAGCTATCTTCCCTATCCAGATCTGGAAGAAGAAGAGGGGCATCAGCTATCTGCCTGAAGACCGCAACTATGACCTTTACAAGTTTGCATGCAAGGTATCTGCACGCCGTTTCTTCCCTAACTTCGTAAACCTCGACGCTCCATATAACCATCACGAACTCTGGAGGGCTGACGATCCTAAGAGATATCAGTGGGAGGTTGCAACCATGGGATGCCGCACACGAGTATTCGAGAACCGTTTCGGCCCTAAGACTTCAATCGGTCGTGGTAACCTCTCGTTCACAACCATCAACATCGTGAAGCTTGCCATCGAGTGCATGGGCATCGAGAATCAGGAGGACAGGATCCACGAGTTCTTCCAGAAGCTCGACTGGGCTCTTGAGATCGCAGCAAAGCAGCTCAACGAGAGATTCAACTTCCAGAAGACTGCCCTCAAGAAGCAGTTCCCTCTCCTGATGGGAGCACTCTGGATGGACAGCGAGAAACTCGGAGAGAACGATACTATCGAAGCTGTGATCAACCATGGAACCCTCGGTATCGGATTCATCGGACTTGCGGAAGCCCTTATCGCACTTATCGGAAAGCACCATGGAGAATCTTCTGAGGCACAGGAGCTTGGACTTCGTATCGTGACATTCATGAGAAGCAAGGTCAACAAGTTCTCAGAGACATACAGACATAACTTCAGCGTACTTGCTACTCCAGCAGAAGGCCTCGCAGGACGTTTCACAAGAGGAGACAAGAAGAAGTTCGGCATCATCCCTGGCGTCACAGATAAGGATTACTATACAAACTCCAACCACGTGCCTGTATACTACAAGAGTACTCCTAAGCACAAGGCGGAAATCGAGGGACCTTACCACGAGCTCACAGGCGGCGGACACATCTTCTATGTGGAAATCGACGGCGATGCAACTCACAATCCTGAGGCAATCATGTCTATCGTTGACCTCATGGACAAGTACAATATCGGATACTGTTCAGTGAACCACAACCGCAACCGCTGCATGGACTGCGGATATGAAAATGCCGAGAAGGGACTCACAAAGTGCCCGCACTGCGGTGGCGAGCACATTGACCAGCTCCAGCGAATCACAGGCTACCTCGTAGGTACGACCAGCCGCTGGAACAGCGGCAAGCTCGCGGAGCTCCGCGACCGCGTGGTGCACGAATAGAGCACCCACTCAAAACAGCATCCCTCGGATGTAGTCGAGCGAAGCATATACCTATGCTTCTGCGAAGCGAGCTACATCCGAGGGATGCTGTTTCGGATATTACTTGTATGGAATGACCGGAACAGTACCTTCTGTATGATCATCATGGGGTTCCGTCAGATGTATGATCCTCTGGTTGGAACTGCCGCGGAAATGGAGCTCCGGATCACGGAGCGATTCGACGAACGGACCGTCGACCAATGTATCGATGTATGGCAGGATCTGCTTAAGGCGCTCATCATTCAGGATCTCCTCGTAGGTGAATCCTGTATAGCACCAGATATTCTTGCCCGTTTCCTCCTTGATACGTCGGGCCAGCTCTGTAAAGGCCTCAACCTGATACATAGGATCTCCTCCTGAGAAGGTAACATTGGAGAACTCGTCGGTCTTTATGATCTCCAGCAATTCATCTACGGACACTTCCCTGCCGCCACCGAAATCCCATGACTGCGGATTATGACATCCCGGGCAATGATGCGCGCATCCGGCACAATATATAGATGTTCGGAATCCAGGCCCATCAGCCATCGTCTCTTCCAATATGTCTAAGATTCTTATTTTCATCTGGCGATCAAATCACTAATTATCAACACATTATAAAAACCTCGTGCTCCCTTTGGGCGGCACGAACTTTCAATAAATGCCTATGATTCAGGTACTTATGCGCCAGGCTCTTTAGGCATTGGCGCGGGACGCACGTCATCCCATGACTTTATTGCATCGTAAGCCTCACGTGAACCGTAGTAAGCCTCGAACTTCTCAGGATCATTTGCGACCCACCACTGCGTACCCATGCCTTTCTCGAACGCATAAGGTTTCATGAACATCTTAACAGCCCATGAAGGCGCCAGAAATGCAAGAGAGTAGAACCATGGCAGCTTGGACTTCATTGCAGCGAAGTACTCATCGACCGGAATATATTCTCTGAAATGAAGGATCTCGTCCAACTTATCAGCATCTGTATACCACATTCCATGGAAGTTCTTTAAGGCAAACCACTGAGGCTCGAAAACCTTCTCCGGAGAGGGAAGGCCCAGAGACGAGAGCATGCGTCCCATGAACTCGTAGTTGGTCATGCGGTACTCCTTGCCGCTGCTGATATTATAGGCCTTGTTCCAGAAATCCTCGGGGACCCAGTCTTCACAGACCTGAGCCAGAAGACGTCCGGAATCCTCTATCGTCGCCCACTCAAGGACTCCTCCCATCGGTACATGAAAGGCTGTCGGGTTTACTACACTGAGTATTCCGGGATATAGGATACCCGTCTGTCTCAAAGCCACCCAATGTGCCAGGCCTGCGGATGCAAAAACCTGCTCAGAACGGATTTTTGACAGTGCGTACATATCATACTTTGCCGGGGTCTGAGGCTCGTCCGCGTCACCCCAGTGGCGTGGCGGATTCCTGTCACCATACTGAGCGACAGAACCGATATATACGACTCTTATATCATCTTTATTCGGTTGGGCTAGCACTGCCTTGACAACATTCTCGGCTGCCGAAACGTTTACCTTCAGTGTCTTTTCCGGAAAATAATCCGCCGCCGGGGAAACCATGCCTCCCACATGGAGAACATAATCAGATCCGGTTACTCCCTCCAACACGTCCTCATATCTGGTCAGGTCACCCCATACAACTTTGACAGAAGGGTCATCAGCGTATTTCTTCAGCTTCTTGCGATTCTTTTTACTATCGCGTGCAAGAAGCCTGATATTGAACTTGCCTTTCTTATATAGTTCCTGAAAACCGGCCCAGCCCATATTGCCGGTAGCACCGGTCAGGAACACAGTCTTTTTAGTCATAACTATCTCTTCCTTAACCATTTAGACGGATTCTGCGGAACCTTTCCCTTCCATATTTCAAAATGAAGCTGCGTCGTACCGTTCAACTCATCCACAAGTCCTATTCTCTGTCCGGTCTTCACTTTATCCCCCTTCTTCACATCCAGCGATCCGATTCTGCAATAGAAAGTAAAGTAATTGCTTCCATGCTGGACAAGAACACACTGTCCGTATGCCGGCATTATGAACACATCCACAACCTTTCCATTGAAAATACAATTGACAGGCTCACCCTTGTAGACGGCGATATCTATTCCCTCGCTGGAAGGAAGTTCCAATTGTTTGAATACAGGATGGTATCTCTTGCCAAAGCTGCCGACCACCACTCCGTTTACCGGCCATGGGAATTTACCCATATTGGCCTCAAATTCTCCTGCAAGAGCTGTAGCTGCTGCAAGATCCTCCTTGCTGGCCTTCTTTCCAGACTTCGGCTTCATTGCCTCGTCAATGAGTCTCTGTATCTCCTTGTTAAGGGCTTTGACCTCCTTGCGTTTCTGAGCCACCTGCGACTCGCACTTGCTACGTTCCTTCTTAAGCTCAGCTACAAGATTCTCCGCCTCCTTCTCATCGGCCTTCAAGGATTCAAGTTCACGTACCCGCTCTGCCTTCAAAGCTACAGCATCCTGCTTCAGCAGATCAAGGGCAGCGCGCTGAGCCTCGACCTCGGCCTTTTTGCCTCTTATGATCTCTGCATCCGAACGGATCCGGTCTGAAATGCTTCTGAAGTAACCGGCACGACGGAAAGCCTGTCCAAGATTCTCGCTTGCAAAGACATACAGATACCATACATGAGGATCCCTGTACTTATATGCATTCCTTATAAGCTTCCCATGATAGGACACCAAGGTATCCACTTCGGCCTGTAGTTTTTCTATCTGCCTGTTCTTGCGGCTGATGCTGTCAGTATAGGTTCTTATCACGCGGTTGCTCTCCTCCACCAACGACTTTCTGGCAGAGATGTTCTGCCTGAGAAGTTCCAGACGGGATGCGGCCAAAGAACTTTGCTGGCTGATATCCGCAATCTGCTTGTCCAGGATGGCAATTTCCTTTTCAAGCTGATTCTTTCTGTCCTGCTGGCTGCTGATATCCTGAGCCGAAGCAGCCTGTACCACTAAAGACAGCGATGCAAGCAGGCATAGCATATATCTGAGGATCCCCTTCATATCATCACTCTTTTGTTGTTTCTCTTCTGGTCGCAATCTTCTCATCCAGACCAGGAACATCTCCATTATTCTTCTGCTGGGCCATTTTCCAATATACAAAGGCTAGATTGTATTCCTTGAGTGCATACAGGACCTCCGCATAGTGATCCAGAATCACAGCACTTTCCTTACCGCCATGAAGCATAGCATTCTTGAAAAACGGCTTGGCCTCCAAAGGTTTTCCCTGAAGATAAAGAATCCATCCGAACGTATCCAGATATGTAGCATTATCCGGTTCCGCCTCAACAGTCTTACGGCTCATCTCATATGCCTTCTTGAGGTTCTTGCCTTCTTCGCTGAGATAATAAGCATAGTTGTTAAGCACATAGATATCGTCCGGATTGATCTTCAAGGCTTTGTCATAAGCCTTATACGCCTTCTTATGGTCTCCCATACTATGGTAGGCATCTCCCATCGTCGCCCATGCCCTCAAGGTCTTGGAGCTGTCGCGAGGAGCCACTTCAATCACCTTGTTGCAGATTTCTATGACCTTGTCATATCTTTCAAGAGTAAAGTCTCCCACGCTGGCCATCTCAAGAAACGCTGTTTCAGAAGGAAAGCTCTCAAAGGCAGCACGTCCCTCCTCTGCCAGTTCCTCCCAGGCATCGGCATACATCAGGAATTCCACATATGTCGCCCTTTGTGTCAGGCTCTCAGGGTAGAGTCGTGCATTTTTCCTGAAGCATTTCATTGCCTCATCGTTCCTGCCCATATAATAATGGTACATCCCAGCGGTCGAAAGTGCCAGGCTGTCTTCAGGATGAGCCTCCACCACCTTTACCATTACCGTATCCATCTCCGACTGGAAAATGGAGAAGAATCTAGGGTCAGAATTCTCCATCAGCCGCGACAGATATGAGGTCTTTTCCTCAACTCCTGCCGAATTTGTCTCAACATACCTGTACAGCACGGGAAAATATCCGTCATAATCATGTCTGACACGCAGTGCTTCCGCCTTGCCCAGCAAGGCCGGAGCGAAGGAAGAATCAAGACCGAGAGCTTCATCATAATAGGCCAGAGCCGTGGAATCATTGTACATCCTCAGCTCATGATCTGCCAGCAAAGCCAATACATATGGAGACGAATACCTGCTGTTATACGATGTCAGTGACTCCAACGCATCATCCTCACGACCAAGCACATACAAGAGATTATATTTGTACACGGCAAGCGACTCGGTCACACCGATCACCCTTTCGATCTCATCAATCGTACTCAAGGCCTTGTCATACTCCTGCTGAGCCACATAAAGCTCCACCAGTTCAAAATACAGATCGCTCTTTTTTGGGAAATCATCAAGCAGCTTTTCATATTCGGAGACAGCAAGATCCTGCTGGGAGGTCATCGCATACAGACGTGCAAGTTTGTTGCGGTACCAATAATTGTCCGGATCAAGTTCGGCAGCCCTGGTGAGGCACTCCAGTGCAAAATCCCTTTCTCCTGTCATCAATGAAACCAGACCGAGATAATACCAGGCTGCATCATATGAATCATCAGCAGCAAGCAGTGCAGTGAGATCTTCCTGTGCTCCATCATAATCATAGTTATTGATCTTCTCCACAGCACCAAGAATGATATTCTCTGCCGCTGCCGGCCTGGCGGTATCCTGCGCAGACAGTCCTGATGGGAATAACAGAACCGTCAAAAGCACACACAATATATATTTTACTGAACCTGATGACATTGTATTTTTACCTTTTAAAAGATTACAAAAATAACACTCTAATTCGGGAAAAATGCAGAACTTTGGAAAAAATATGCGCAAGATGCAACATTATGGTCCCAAAATGCATCTTTTGGAGCGCACGAATATACGGAATCCTTTGGGACACGACTAGCACAAAGTGGCAGAACTTTTTGACTTACAGCTAATTGACTCTTGCATAAAAGGAGATCGCGCGTCCCAGAAGGCACTATATGACCGGCTGGCACCGCGCATGTTTCCTGTATGTATAAGGTACATCGGCGACCGGGTTCTTGCAGAAGATGTGCTTCAGGACGGATTCATAACACTATTCGGCAAGCTCAAGGACTTCAAGGGGGAAGGTTCGTTTGAAGGATGGGCACGAAGGATCTTTGTCACGACTGCATTGATGAGCCTCAGAAAGAAGGATGCCCTGAAGATGAGCGAAGAGCTGGACACAGCGCGAGGAATGAAGGCGGAAACGGTATCACAGGTCCAGTCCCTGGGGTACAAGGAGCTGATGGCATTGGTGATGTCACTGCCTCCGGGATTCAGGACCGTATTCAACCTCTACTCGATAGAAGGATATTCACACAAGGAAATCGGGGAGATGCTGGGAATCAGCGAGGCCACATCAAGATCACAGTTACAAAGGGCCAGGACATGGCTTCAGAACAAGATTAAGGAAAGAGACAATGTTTGAAGACAATAATATAGACGAGATGATGAAATCCATTCTGGAGAATGGGCAGGAAGAAGTTCCTGCACATATCTGGGAAGGTGTTTCAAGCGGTCTCGACAAGGCGGCACGACACAAGAAGGTGGTGCTGTGGTGGAGAGCCGGCGCGATAGCAGCGGCAGCTGCAGCTGTTGCACTCGTGCTTGTCCTCAACCGTAATCAGGACACAGGCGCTACGGACACATCCGCAATGGGAGATGAACCGCTCATCGCTGTAGTTGAGAAGAAGGACTCCAAGACTACTGATCCGAAAGATGTTCTTATTGCAGAGGTGCCCGAGATAGAGAAACCGGCATCACACACATACCGCCGGACTTCAGCTGCAGAGGCATTGAATATGTCAGCTGTCGATGAAACCGGAAAAGACGACGAAATGAGTACCGGCGGCAGCAAAAGCAAAGTCGGCGGCAATGAAACCGACAGCAATGACGGTACAGCCGTAGAATCAAAGCCGGAGTCAGAAAAGGAGCCGGAGAAGATATCAGAACCGGTGAAAGATGATGTTTTCCACGAAGACTTCGACTGGGAAGAAGATGAGGAGGACGTCAAAAGAAACAGGATAAGAACTTCTATGGTACTCTCCGGAATCACCGGAACCAACAGCGAGCAGAGCAAGCAGCGCGCAAGCATTATGAAGAGACCTACTCTCACCTCTGGTCCTGCAAAAACCGGTATAACAGAGACAAGCACCAACACGACATACGGCATTCCTCTCTCTTTCGGAGCCGGTGTCAAGATCGACTTCACACCGAAATGGTCTGTCGGAATCGGAGCCAATTACTCCCACCTCACAAGAAAATTCTACGGCACATACACCAAGGCCGACGAGAACGGAGTGGAAGAAAGCTCGACATCTTCTGACATAAAGAACACCCAGCATTTCGTCGGTATACCGGTAAACGTATACTATAACATCGTGGAAAGCAAGAATCTGAACTTCTACGCATACCTCGGAGGAACTGCCGAAAAGTGCATCAGTGATAAATACGAACTCCTCAACACTTCGATCGTGCACAAGGAAGTTCCTGACGGCCTGCAGCTTTCAGCAAATGCCGGTATCGGAGTAGAGTTCATGGTCGGCAAACATCTGGGTCTGTATATCGATCCAAGCGTGAGATACTATTTCGACAACAACCAGCCAAAGAGCATAAGGACCGCACAACCTCTGATGTTCGGCTGTGAAATGGGATTGAGAGTAAGACTATAAAAAGAAAGGTGGGATCTACTTCCCACCTTTTATTATGTTACGTGCCAGTGTATTGGCGCAGATGAACTCAAGAAGCTCCTTGCAGTCGGTCTTCAATATGGTATTCTTATCACCCTGCCACAGAAGAGAACCCTGATACATGAATGCAATCTTATCGCCGATTTCAAGTATGGAATTCATGTCATGGGTGTTGACCACCGTCGTCATCTTGAATTCCTGCGTCAGATTGCTGATGAGTTCATCGATCAATATCGAAGTATATGGATCCAATCCTGAGTTAGGCTCATCGCAGAAGAGATACGAAGGATTCAAAGCAATTGCCCTTGCTATTCCCACTCGCTTCTGCATTCCACCACTAAGTTCATTAGGGTATTTGTCATCGGAACCTATCACATTTACCTTTTCCAGGCAATACTGAGCACGCTCCCTCCTTTCTGCCGCATTCCAGTTCGTGAAGAACTCCATCGGGAACATCACATTTTCTATTACTGTTGCAAAGTCAAACAATGCGCTACCCTGGAAAAGGATGCCGATATCTTTTCTAAGCAACCTCTTCTCCTTCAGGGACATAGCAGAGAGTTTCCTGTCGCCGTATGAAATATCTCCGCTGTCCGGCTCCAGAAGGCCTATGAGGTTCTTCAGGAGGACAGTCTTTCCTGAGCCGCTGGCGCCTATTATCATATTGCACTTGCCGGGCTCATATTCGACGTTGATATCCTTCAGGACTGCAACCCCGTCGAAACTCTTGTATAAATTTTCTACCTTGATCATTTCCGTCTTTTTAATAAAGCATAAGCTGGGTTACTACCAGGTCTGACAAAAGGATCAGAATGCTCGTTACCACAATAGCCTGAGTGCTGGACTTTCCGACTCCAAGCGATCCACCCTTGGCATAATATCCGTTATAGGCGGCAATTGAGGAAATCATGAAACAGAAAAGAGACATCTTGAAGCAGCTGTACCAGATATAGAAGCCGTTATAGAACGCCTTGATTCCTGTAATATATGAAGGCGTGGGGATGATCTGGGTAAATTCTACCACGCAGTATCCTCCCACAAGACCAAGAGCAAGGCTGAGGAGCATCAGAAGCGGACTGAGAAGCGTTGATGCAACGACTTTCGGAAGCACCAGGAATCCTGCCGAATTCACTCCCATCATATCCATTGCATCTATCTGCTCCGTGATACGCATGCTGCCGATTTCCGACGCTATGTTGGAACCCATCTTGCCGGCCAGGATGAGAGCCACCATAGTGGAGCAGAACTCCAGGATAAGGCTTTCTCTCACCATGTAGCCGATATACATCTTGTCTATTATAGGATTTTCAAGATTTGAAGCTGTCTGAATGACAAGCACACCTCCGATAAACAGCGAGATCACTCCCACCAGAAGTACAGAGGAAAGAATAAGTTTGTCTGCCTCGCTTATGAGCTGCCGCCAGAAGATTCTCCACTTCTCCGGCTTCCTGAACACCATTTTCAGGAACAGCATATAGCTTCCAACGGACTCAAAAACTTTTTTTAACATGTTTAAAATAAATTTTTAACACACAAATTTACCACATTTTTCTTTTTTTTTAACTGATTCTCAACTATTCTTCCAAGATTGGGCCCCAAAATATTATCGCTATGCTTATAAATATTCATTGTGCAAAATGTATCGGCATAGATGCTGTGCCGGTAACTGTCGAGATCAGTATTTCCACCGGTCTCGGCCTGCATCTGGTGGGACTGGCAGATGCTGCCGTAAAGGAAAGTCTATTGAGAACCATCACTGCTCTCCAGTCCATGGGGTTCCGCATTCCCGGAAAAAAGATTGTAATCAGTCTCGCCCCGGCAGACATGCATAAGAAAGGAAGCGGCTACGACCTGCCTATTGCGCTTGGAATCATCGCAGCCTCCGGACAGAGGGATCTGCCACTGCTGGAGAAGTTCATGATAATGGGAGAGCTGGGACTGGACGGATGCATAAGGGAGATCCCCGGGGCGCTACCTATTGTGGAACTGGCCGTCAAGGAAGGGCTGACAGGCTGTATCCTTCCTTTGGCATCCGCCCTGGAGGCGACAGAATATGGCTCCGGAGACATATACGGAGTCGAGTCGCTTGAGGATGTATTGAGGATACTTTCCGGAGGGGAAGATTGTCAGGATCTGCTCGCAAGAAACCGCAGAGCGGACAGAAAAGAGGACGTGCAGAGCAATCCGGACAGCGGCATCATGGATTTCTCCGAAATCTTCGGCCAGGATGCCGCAAAGCGCGGGCTGGAAATAGCTGCAAGCGGAGGCCACAACGCCATACTCATCGGCAGCCCTGGAAGCGGAAAGAGTTCACTTGCAAAAGCTATGGTGGGTATACTTCCGCCATTAAATCTGGAAGAAGCCTTGCAGACCAGCAAGATTTATTCTGTCGCGGGGAAAGGCAGTACAAGAGACGGTCTTATGTGGCAACGTCCGTTCAGAGCCCCGCATTACAGCGCCTCTCTTGCAGCACTGATCGGAGGAGGAACCGACAACATAATGCCAGGGGAAATATCCCTTGCACATAACGGAGTGCTTTTCGCTGACGAGTTCTGTGAAACACCTAAGAAGATCATGGAAGCCCTGAGAGGGCCGATGGAAGACAGGAAGGTAACCATTTCACGTCTGAAGTCAAAGGTAGAATATCCGGCGGACTTCATGCTTATAGCAGCAACCAATCCTTGTCCATGCGGGTATTATGGTGAGGGCGACAGGTGCACCTGCACACCGTCCAAACGCCTGGCCTACATCTCCAAGCTGTCCGGTCCTATAATGGACAGGATTGACATACAGCTGGTAGTTCCCAGGGTCGATGCAAGACTGCTGATAGACCGAAAGCCAGCTGAATCGAGTGCCGTAGTAGCCGCACGGGTACTAAGGACACGCGGGATACAGAAGCGTCGGTTCGAGGGAGAGGGTATCTTCTGCAACGCTGCTATGAACAACAGACAGGTGGACAAGTTCTGCCCTCTGTCTGAAGAGTGCAAGTCACTTCTTGAACGCATCATAGACCATTTGCAGCTGTCCGCCCGCGCATGCTCACGCATAATCAAACTGGCACGCACAATCGCAGATATGGAACAATCGGAAGACATAAGGCCCGAACATCTGAGCGAGGCAGCAGGCTACCGCCTCCTCGACCGGCAGAATATCTATTAATTTGCTTATCTTTGCAGCATGAAG
The DNA here is from genome assembly GCA_045539015.1 of Candidatus Cryptobacteroides sp. Lineage (GTDB taxonomy): Bacteria > Bacteroidota > Bacteroidia > Bacteroidales > UBA932 > Cryptobacteroides. The sequence continues at coordinate 10,385 of JAZQEN010000080.1, read as the reverse complement.
AACGAAATCACAATACACGGAATCGAGGATCTCGAAAGGGCCGCTTCCGAATTCCTCGAAAAGATAGGAGACAATACGCTGGTGGCATTCTTTGCTCCGATGGGATCGGGAAAGACCACTTTCACCACAGCTATCTGCAAGGTGCTGGGCGTGACCGACCCGGTCGGATCACCGACTTTCGCTATAGTGAACGAATACATGCGTGCAGACGGAGAGCCTATGTACCATTTCGACTTCTATAGAATCAACAAACTGCAGGAAGCGGTGGAAATAGGCCTTTATGACTACCTGGACAGCGGATGCCTATGCATCATGGAATGGCCTGAGAACATCGAAGAACTGCTTCCGGACGAGACTCTCCGGGTCACCATTACAGTCAACCCGGATCAGTCCCGAACACTTTCCTGGGAGAGTTAATATACATGAACATGTGAAATGAAGCCGTTGATTTTCAGCGGCTTCATTTCGCCATCCACCCATACGGCCGGACAATCACCTTTGGATGAGGTCAATCCCACATACAACATTCCGTCTTTGACAGCCATGGTCTGGCCGCCCATGGACATATAATTGGCCGGCATGCTGTAAGATTCGCCGAAAGCCAGGATGACGCCAGGCCTTATGATTGGGAAGCCTGTAGTCACGCAGCACAACTCATCTCCGACAACGCAATGGGATGCCAGCGTCTGCCCCTCCAGAAAACTTGTATGAACCTTGTCATGTTTCCAGATGACGCTCTGCATATCATGACCTTTGGATCTGACAACCTGTTCGACGAATATTTCCGATCCTCCGGTCAGAAAGCGACAGGAGATCACATCAGCTGCTGTTGCGCTCTGTAAGGAATACATCGCGTTCCCGACAACCAGGACAGGAACTTTGATTCCGACAAAATCCGCGATATAACAGATTTCACCTTCGTGAACCATTATATCCCACACCCGTTTCACGTCTTCCCTTACCGCAACCTGAACTGAAGTTCCGTCTTTAACAAGATAGTATCTCTCCATGGAATCTGAACCAGAAACAATGTTCTCGCAGAAAGCAAATGTCAACCCTGAAGAATCCCTCTGAATCCTTGAAAATGTATATCCGGAAGGCCTCTCCAGAAGGGTCTCGCCGTTTTTCCTGAAAGAAAAGCCTCCTTCATCACGTGAATGCCCCAAGGTATAGACGTCATCTCCCTCTACCACCATATCGCAGAGTGTCTCTCTCGCTGGGAATCTGAACAACTGGGTTCCGTTTTTTCTGATTACGGTCTCTGTTTCAGTCGAATAATCAGTATATAGAACTCCATCAATCATTCGACTGGCATCAGGATCTGTACTTACCTCGTACTTGTCCCCTGCAGCAATCTTCATGACAGGTACCCCGTTTGCAAATACTACGAGAGAACATCTTACCTGTCCGTTATCACTGTCTTTCCTCCAGTCATAACCATCGGCATAATCCGCAGCGACTGCATACCATGTAGTTTTGCCCGGATTGCCGGTTGCAGATCCCGGCTTCTGAATTCCCGGCCCGAACCAGGCATTGTCATCATAGGAAATCATTCCATCTCCGCCTACTTCCCTCAAGCCGCAAGCATGCAGCAGCACCAGCATGGCAACGCATGCGATTCCAACTCCCCTCTTCTTCATGTTTTTTCATCAAAGGAAGCAAGAGCACTCTCATCCCGCAAATCTTTTCGTCACATATATTGCAACTTCGTCACATTTTTCTTTTTCTTTAAATTTTTTCTTTTTTTTAACATTTAAAGAAACGGAAAAAGTTTTAAAATTTGTAAATTTCTGTAACCCATCCAGGCGAGATCTGATAAATGGAAAACCGAGCAGAAGCCCGGTTTTATGAAGAAGTTGAAAAGTATACAGAAGTTTGTCGCCGCTCTATAGTTCCTTGCTATAGATTGCAAAAAGCGCCGAGCCGGAGCCTGACATGCTTGCATAGACGGCACCACTGTCATATAGAGAACGCTTGATGGCTGCCAGTTCCGGATATTTTGCAAAGACAGTCTCCTCGAAGTCATTTACCAATATTCCATCCCACTGATCTATCGGTCTTGACAGAACTTCCCTCAGAGGGACTTCAGGCATGTGAGGTCTGATGCCGCTGTATGCGTCCTTGGTTGACACTGCGATTCCCGCCGGGGTTATGACCTGAAGGTCGAAAGATCCTTCGCTTCGCTCAGGATGACAGGAAGAGGAATCAGGATAACAAGAGAATGGCAGAGGACATGGAAGTTCCGACAGGATTTCTCCTCTTCCTTCGCCTATCATCGGACGGTTGTATATAAAGAAGGCACAATCGCTTCCGAGGCGTGAAGCATAGTCAGCGAGTTGCTGTTCAGTCAACTCGAGAGCGCAGAGTTCATTTAGCATCTTCAGCGCAAAAGCAGCATCTGCAGATCCTCCGCCAAGACCTGCACCAACCGGAGAAGTTTTCTCAAGAAAGATCTTAACGGGAGGAAGGCTGAAGTCGGCAGCCAGTATGCCATATGCCTTTGCTGTAAGATCCTTGAGAGGATTCCAGTCCACTCCTTCCTCACGCGCGATGGTTATCATCAGTTTTCCGTCCTCGGATATACCCTGAACGAGCTTCTGAGCAGCTGATTCTTCAGTCTCTACCCCAAACACACCTTCAGGCTTCACACTTCCCTGTCTTGCAGGAACAGATGATCCATATTTACTGAAAAGCGCGGCTGAAGTGCGGCTGTAATCGTCTCCAACGACTATTTCCAACGTATCACATATGCCGAAATATGGCACAAAAAGAGTCTCGAGGTCATGAAAACCGTCCTCTCTCTTGCGAAGGACATTCAGTCCCAGATTTATCTTGACATTAGGATTGGTTATCATACAATTGTCATTTCGAGCTTGTCGAGAAATCTACTTCACAAGCTTTCTGATCGCATCCTCAAAACTCATCGCAAGCTGTTCACGTTCCGACTCGTCCTTTATGATTTCCAGCACAGGCGCTATAAATGATATCATCTGAAGCACCTTCGCATCTTCCAGACTGATTCCGCGCGAACGCATATAGAACTGTTCCTCCTCGTTGAGGCGGCCTATGGTCGCTCCATGCGAGCACTTCACGTCATCTGCATATATCTCAAGCTGCGGCTTCGTATCCACCTTGGCACCGTCTGTAAGCAGGATATTATGATTTTCCTGATATGCCTCAGTCCTCTGTGCATCCTGCGCGACGATGATCTTGCCATAGAAATCCACACGCGAAGTCCCGCCGGCAATACCCTTGAAAAGCTGTCGCGAATTGCAATGAGGCACATCATGGTACATATCCACAGCTATCTTCATCTTCTCATCACCCCCACAGACATAAGCACCATAGACATTAGCCTCAGCACCCTCGCCAGACAGACGGACATCCAGCTTGACATCGCAGCTCACGCCAGGCATTACCAGCAGGACCATATCGGTCCTCTGTCCTGTCTGGACTTCGATCCTACGCAGCAGCTGTCCATCCTGTACCATTATCACTTCTGTCATATGCAGACCTCCTACAGATTATCGTATCCCTTCTCCTCAATCTCCGCCACCAGCTCTTTGCCGGCAGTCTTGACAATGCGACCGTCCTTCAGCACATGCACCACATCCGGCACGATATAGTCCAGAAGCCTCTGGTAGTGAGTGATCACAATCGCCGCCTTCTCCGGAGTATGAAGGGCATTCACGCCGTTGGCAACAATACGGAGTGCATCCACGTCGAGTCCGCTGTCAGTCTCGTCAAGGATAGCCAATGTCGGATCCAGCATAGCCATCTGGAAGATCTCGTTACGCTTTTTCTCGCCGCCCGAGAATCCCACATTCACTTCACGCTTGGCAAACTCCGGCTTCATCTGCACGAACGCCATCTTCTCACGCATCAGCTTCAGGAAGTCTCCCGCCTTGAGAGGCTCGAGACCCTTGCCTGCGCGATGCGCATTCACCGCAGTCTTCATGAAATTGGTTATCGTCACTCCAGGGATCTCCACAGGATACTGGAATGACAGGAAAATGCCTGCCCATGCACGCTCCTCAGGAGACATGGCCAGAAGGTCCTGCCCGAGGAACTCTATGGTTCCGGCAGTCACGGTGAACTGCGGCTTGCCTGCAAGCACTGCTGAAAGCGTACTCTTTCCAGCTCCGTTCGGACCCATCACCGCATGAATCTCACCCTTGCGGATGACAAGGTCAACACCCTTGAGGATTTCCTTATCCTCAACCGAAGCCCTCAGGCCCTCAATCTTCAATAATATATCGTTTGCCATATGCATTAATTTTTCTTTTTCCCTGGCACCCAACTCTCTGAACATCAATCCTTTGTTAAAACTTCGTGCTCCCCTTTGGCGGCACGAGCTTTCGGGATATCGCTGATTATCAGCAACTTAAGCGCCAGCCTCTTTTCTATATAATCTATACCATGTGAACAGAGACCATATACCGTTGACCAGGTACAGGCAGCTGACTATCGGCATGAAGACCAGGCCGGCCTTCAGGTAGAGAGTCAGGTTGGCTATGTTCACAAACAGCCATGCTATCCAGCAGTCCCATTTCTTCAATGCAGAAAGGGTCTGCGCTGTAAGGATAAGCACAGTCACGCAGCAGTCCAGGTATGGAAGCGGGTTGGCAGGGAAATATCCCACGAACCACTTCGTTCCCATCATGCTCATAAGCCAGCCCCAGACAAGTGCCAGCACAAGCACAAGGGCAACCGTCACGCCCCTCTGCTGCCAGCTCAGCATCGAAACCTTCAGATCACCGGATTCTGTCTCCTCGCTCTTCTTCGGATGGCTCCAGCGATACTGACCCAATATGTTTATGCCCAGCGAGATCGGCTGAAGGATCAGGTTGGCATACAGGTTCTTCTGCCAGAACATGAAGAACAGCAATGCAGTGTAGACATATCCCACGTAAAAATTATATTTGCTGTTCCTGCCCGCAAGAAATACCGTAGTCAACCCGAACGCCGCCGACAGCAGATCTATCAGCAGCACAGGCTTTCCACCCATCTCAAACAATATAGTGTTCCAAAATTCCATTTACATTTCTTTTTACAGATCCTTCGCTGACGCTCAGGATGACAAGGGAGACGCTCAGGATGACAAGGGGAGGAGATCAACCTACCGATCCTTCGAGCGACACCTGGAGGAGCTTCTGCGCCTCCACTGCAAACTCCATCGGCAGCTTCGCCAGCACCTCTCGTGCATATCCGTTGACAATAAGCCCCACAGCCTCCTCCGGGCCAATGCCCCTCTGGTTGCAGTAGAACAGCTGGTCCTCGCTGATCTTCGAAGTAGTCGCCTCATGCTCCACCACCGCTGTCTTGTTTGCATTCTCGATATATGGGAACGTATGCGCCCCGCACTTGTCGCCAATCAGCAGGCTGTCGCACTGCGAATAGTTGCGGGCATTGTCCGCCCCCGGCAGCATCTTTACCAGACCGCGGTAGCTGTTCTGGCTGCGGCCTGCCGAAATTCCCTTGCTGATGATCCTGCTTCGGGTATTCCTGCCTATGTGTATCATCTTCGTTCCAGTGTCCGCCTGCTGATAATTGTTCGTCACAGCAACGGAATAGAACTCTGATGATGAATTGTCTCCCTTGAGGATGGTCGACGGATATTTCCATGTGATCGCAGAACCTGTCTCGACCTGAGTCCATGACAGGTGGCTTCCTGAGCCCTTGCATATACCCCTCTTGGTCACGAAGTTATAGATACCTCCGCGTCCCTCCTTGTCACCGGGATACCAGTTCTGGACTGTCGAATACTTCACCTCCGCGTCCTTCTCCACGATGATCTCCACCACAGCTGCATGTAGCTGGTTCTCGTCACGCATAGGCGCCGTGCATCCTTCCATATAGCTCACATACGAGCCCTCGTCCGCGACGATCAGAGTCCTCTCGAACTGGCCTGTGCCTGCCGCATTGATGCGGAAGTAGCTTGAAAGCTCCATAGGACAGCGCACGCCCTTCGGAATGTATACGAAAGAGCCGTCGCTGAACACTGCAGAGTTCAAAGCCGCATAGAAATTGTCGCCCACCGGCACCACAGAAGCGAGGTGTTTACGGACAAGGTCCGGATGCTCGCGGACCGCCTCCGAGAATGAGCAGAAGATGATGCCCTTCTCGGCGAGAGCCGCACGGAAAGTGGTCGTCACCGACACCGAGTCAAACACTGCGTCGACTGCAACGCCGGCGAGAGCTGCCCTCTCGTGGAGCGGAATGCCGAGCTTGTCGAAAGTCTTCTCCAGCTCCGGATCGATCTCCTTCGGACGGTCTTCGTCCCTCTTCGGAGCCGCATAGTAAATGATATCCTGAAAGTCTATCTCAGGAATGTCCAGATGCGCCCATGTCGGCAGAGGCATCTTCTGCCAGCGGCGGAATGCCTCGAGACGGAACTCGAGCATCCACTCCGGCTCGTCCTTCTTTGCCGAAATCAGACGTATTATATCTTCATTGAGACCCTTGGGAATGAACTCCTGCTCCACATTGGTCACGAAGCCGTGCTCGTATTCCTTGTCTGCAATGCCTTCTAATATTTCTTTGTCTTTACTCATATTCTTCGTATAGATCCCTCGACTACGCTCGGGATGACAGTAAATGCAGTCGCTCGGGATGACAGTAAATGCAGTCGCTTGGGATGACAGTAAAACTGCTATCTCCACAAAGTACGGACCTGAGGCGGCCCTAACTTGCAAAGATAGCAGTTTTTTAGAATATCGGCAGGACTATTATTTCCTTGAAGGACTTTTCAGCATGAAATATACCGGAAAAGTAAAAGTCATGTTGACCTTTTCTCCATACTGGACCGCAGGGGTCCATTTGGGAGACTGCAGAACGACACGGACCGCTTCCGCGGCCATGGCGTGAGTGGTGGTTTCCAGAACCTCCACATCACCCAGATTGCCTTCCTTGTCGATAGTGAATTTCATCAGCACCCTGCCTTCAACACCGTCATACTTATCCTGCGGCGGATATACCAGACGCTGATTGACCCATAAAGAAAAGGCCTTGGTGCCTTCTCCTCCAAATGAAGCCTTATGGTCATTGCGGCACAGATATTCAAAGTCAGCCTGCATCTTCTCCCAGCATGCGACCTGATCCGGGGTCAGCACAATATCTTCCATGACCGGGATGCATCCTCTGAGCTTCTTAGGAACCCTGTCATACTCTGTACGAGGAGCGTCCCTGTCAATCTCACCCTCCTTTCTCGTCCTGATCTTGACAGGTCCTTTATGAATCCACAAGGTGTCAGGCCCGTCCTTATCACCCCACAGCCACATGCCCGCGGACTTGTTTCCGTCACGATAGAACATCTTTCCGTAGCCATGCCTCTTGCCATCAAGAAACTCGCCTTGATATACGTCTCCTGCGCGGGTGTACTGATGTCCGTAACCAAAGGCCTTGCCTTCGCTGAATGTTCCTACCGTGATGTACTTTTCAGAATAGCGTACTCCCCGACCTTCAGGCCACTGACCTTCGTAGCGCCAGCCGTCACCTATGACGACAGTATCGCGCACCTCCTGGGCCGAAAGGATATACGAAAGGGATAGAAGAAGAATTGTCAATGTCCGTTTCATATCATCTGAATTAAAGAGCAAACACTACCGGAACACTCAGGCGGACGTTTTTCTTTTCTCCGTTCTGTTCGCCAGGGGTCCATTTCGGTGATTTCTCCACTGCTTTGACTGCCGCCTCGTTGAGGACAGGGTCGGAACCGAAGATTGCATGTGCATCAGATACTGTGCCGTCCTTGAGGACTATGAATTCAACTATTACTGTCCTGGACTCACGTCCCGACCTGTCGGCCACAGGGTATGCGACCTGCGAATTCACCCAAAGGGCAAAGTCATCGATGTCACCGCCCTGGAACTTCGGAGCAATCAAGCCCGCCTTTCTTACCAAAGCCAAATTGCGTTCCTCCCAGATAAGTTCCAGTTCCTTAAGGAATTCTTCATGACGCATACGCAGATCAATTCTCGGATATCCTGGCTTGTCTCCCTTTTTATAACTATCCATACCTAAAGGAGTGTCCTTTATAGTTGAAACCATCTTTCCCTTGCGGAATTTTCCCACCAACACTCTTCCGTCAGCCCTGTAAAGAGTGTCTATTCCATGATACTTTCCCTTCTTGTAACCTCCGGCAACGACAATACCATTATCCCTGTAGATCCTGCCGTTTCCTGTCGCCTTACCCTTTTTGTAATCTCCCCAGTAGACCTCACCATTAGGTCTGTAGCAGACGCATTTGCCGTGGGGTTTTCCTTTACGGAAATCACCCAATACAAGACCGTCTTCATAGGAATACAGGACACCGTAGCCGGTCGGCCATTCTCCTTCATACCGGCTTCCTTCCCTGGAAATGACCTTATAGGTGTAGTCCTGAGCTGAGATTGACGTTACCATTAATATCGCCAATGATATGACAAAGAACCTTGCTTTCATAGCTTTTCATTTAATTGGTTACCGCTATAAAGTTAGAAAATCTATCAAAAAAAACAAAACGGGCAGGTCCGGATAAACGGAAGCCTGCCCGATATTTTCAGTATTTTCGTCCGATTAGTGAATTGCAACAGTAAGCATTGCCATCACAATAGACACCATGCTCATCAGCTTGATGAGGATGTTGAGTGACGGTCCTGATGTATCCTTGAACGGGTCACCTACTGTGTCACCGGTTACAGTTGCCTTATGAGCCTCAGAGTTCTTTCCGCCGAGGTGGCCTTCCTCCACATACTTCTTGGCATTGTCCCATGCTCCACCTGTGTTGGACATGAACACTGGGAGAACGAAGCCCGAGCCGAGACCTCCGGTGAGCAGACCCATAACACCTGCAGGGCCGAGGATGAGACCTACAAGCACAGGAACGATGATGGCTACAAGAGAAGGAAGAAGCATCTCACGCTGAGCACCCTTTGTAGAGATCTCCACGCAACGTGCATAATCAGGAGTAGCCTCGCGGGTAAGGATGCCCTTGATCTCACGGAACTGACGGCGCACCTCAGTTACCATGCTCTGCGCAGCACGACCTACTGCATTCATTGTAAGACCGCAGAAAAGGAACGACATCATGGCACCGATGAATACACCCACAAGCACTATAGGATTCATAAGATCCATGTTATATGCCTTCACGACATCCAGGATGTTCGCCGTCTCAGGGTTGAAGCCTATCTGCTCGATTGTCTTTGCGCCCGACTCCACCAAATGGCTCAGACCGATCTTAATCTCCTCAATGTAAGATGCAAGGAGGGCAAGACCTGTGAGGGCAGCAGAACCGATGGCAAAGCCCTTTCCTGTTGCCGCAGTCGTGTTTCCGAGAGCATCGAGGACATCTGTACGCTGGCGTACCTCTGGTTCGAGTTCGCTCATCTGTGCGTTACCACCGGCGTTGTCGGCGATAGGGCCGTAAGCGTCTGTTGCGAGAGTGATACCGAGGGTCGAGAGCATTCCTACAGCTGCGATACCGATACCGTAAAGACCTGTAGAGAGGCTTTCTGCAGTGAATTCAAGGTTGAATCCGTTTGCACAGAGATATGCAAGGAGGATAGCGACAGCGATTGTGATCACAGGGATAGCTGTAGAAAGCATACCGAGACCAACGCCTGAGATGATCACTGTAGCAGGACCTGTCTGCGCTGACTCTGCAAGCTTCTGTGTAGGCTTATACGAATGAGATGTATAATACTCTGTAGCCTGACCGATGATCACACCGGCAAGAAGACCTACCACGACTGAAAGCGAGAATCCCCACCAGTTCTCCATTCCGAGGAGATACATGATACCGAAGGTAGCTGCTGCTATCAGGATTGAACTTAGATTGGTTCCGCGACTGAGAGACTTCAGAAGCTGCTGCATTCCGGCGCCCTCCTTTGTACGGACCACATAGATTCCAAGAATAGAGAGGACAACTCCGATTGCGGCAATGATCATAGGAGCCAGAATGGCCTTCATCTGAAGATCGGCATCTGCAGTAAATGCTGCAGCACCAAGGGCCATTGTCGCCAGAATAGAGCCGCAATATGACTCATAAAGGTCTGCACCCATACCGGCAACATCACCGACGTTATCACCGACGTTATCGGCAATTGTAGCAGGGTTACGAGGGTCGTCCTCCGGAATACCGGCCTCAACCTTTCCTACAAGGTCGGCTCCCACATCCGCAGCCTTTGTATATATGCCACCTCCTACTCGTGCAAAGAGAGCCTGGGTGGAAGCACCCATTCCGAAAGTAAGCATTGTCGTGGTGATGAAGACCAGTTTCTGCGTACCTTCAATGTCAACGAAAGCGTTGAGAATGATCCACCAGATGGCGATGTCGAGAAGACCGAGACCGACAACGGTAAGACCCATGACCGCTCCGCTTCGGAAAGCCACCTTAAGACCTG
>JAZQEN010000079.1:0-10903 GCA_045539015.1 Candidatus Cryptobacteroides sp. | reverse complement strand
CAGATTCACAATGGCTGTTAAAATTCGTCTTCAGCGCCACGGAAAGAAGAATTTCGCATTCTTCCACATTGTTGTGGCTGATTCACGCGCACCTCGCGATGGTCGTTTCATCGAGCAGATCGGCTCTTACAACCCTAACACAAACCCTGCAACTATCGTTCTCAACAACGAGCGTGCACTTGCATGGCTTAATGTAGGTGCTCAGCCTACACTTACTGCAAAGCGTCTCCTCTCTTATGAGGGTGTGCTTCTTGCAAAGCACCTCCAGGAAGGTGTAAAGAAGGGTGCTCTTACTCAGGAGCAGGCTGATGCAAAGCTCGCTGCATGGAAGTCTGAGAAGGCTGCCAAGATCAACGCAAAGAAAGAGGGTCTTAGCAAGGACGCTGCTGCAGCTCACAAGGCTGCTGTAGAGGCTGAGGCTAAGGTAAATCAGGAGAGAGCTGAGGCTATCGCAAAGAGAAAGGCTGAGGCTGAGGAAGCAGCTCGCGCTGCTGCTGAGGCTGCTGCTGCTGAAGCTGCCGCACAGGCTGCTGAGGCTGAGGAAACTCCAGCTGAGTAATTCTATGCTGCAGATAGCTCAGGTGCTTAAATCCAACGGAACAGACGGGGAACTTGTCCTCGGTTTCCGTGATATAGCTCCTGAAGATATCAACCTACAGGAACCGGTGTTCATCTATTTCGATGGACATCCGGTTCCTTTTTATATTGAATCATTTGCCAAAAGAGGTAATACAAAGGCCTTGGTACGTCTGACAGACATCTGCAGTATGGAAGATGTTGAGGAGATCGCTGGCAAGGCTGTATACGTCGAAGACGACCAGATTCCGGAGATGTCTCTGGAGGAGGATGGTTTCGCGGCGCTTGTGGGATGGACGCTGCTGACGCCGGAGATCCCCGATCAGGTCGGGGATGACGTGGAAACGGTCGGGGATGACGACATAATGACGGCCGGAGATGATCTAGAGGAGGAACCGTCATTGCCGGCTTTGACCGGCAATCTATACGAAGTGGGCGAAATCACTGACTTCATTGACATCCCTAACAACCCATGCATCGAGGTTGAAACAGAAAATGGAGCAGTAATGATACCGCTCCATGAAGATCTTATTCTATCAATTGACCCTGAATATCAGGAGATTATAATGCAGATTCCTGCAGGGCTTCTTTAGTCTCATACTCGTTCTTCACATCCTGATAGAACGCAGCCATCGTCGTCATCATATATGGCATCAGCCATATCATTCCAATACCCAAAGTAAGAACGGAGAGGAAGATCCAGCCCAGGAAACTGAGCTGAAGCTTGAAAAGACGCATCCTATAGCCATACATCATCTTCTTACTAAGAGCAAGAACCTCGGGAACCGAGAGTTCCGGTTTATCCTTCAAAAGATATGGCACAAGGAAATACGAGTATGACCTCATTATTCCCGGAATGTACAGAAGCAATGAAAACAGGCTCACAATGAGCGACATGAGCAACATTCCGCCCAGATTTCTGAAATAGCTTCCGAATGTATCTCTGACCATATTTCCAGACACCGAAGCCCTTGATCCAAGATACAGACCATTATGGGCATTGGCATAGCCGACAGTCAGGGGGACTATAAGCAAAAGCAGGAGACAGCTCATAACCAAAGAACCGATCACATATGCCATCGCGTTGATTTTCAGCATGAAATAAGGCAATGCATTAATAAGTTCCGACAGCAGAATGAACGTCAATGATGCTATTACCACATTGGCCCAATTGCCCTGCAATGCCTTTAATGAAGCATCTTTATATTCTTGATTCGTTTTCATATTTTCTAATATTGTATATCGAAAACAACGCTAATACTCCAAGCTTATTTTGGTATATATTCCATCCAGGCACACATATGAAGGAACCGCAGAATTTGTGGACTGGACATCAAACTTTATCCTATCTATGGCCCCCAGCTTTGAAAGATCGAATACAGACCAGTTATACATGATGGAATCCTTTGTCTCGGTATATTCCGCCAACACGACAGAAGTCTGAGCAGTTTCCTTTCCATCAAGATATCCTGTAGCCTGAAGAGTCAGCTTATCGCCTTTCTGGAAGTTTTCCATGATCTTACGGGCAACCAAAGTCGTATTGTTCACATAACAAGCAAACATTTCGCATGTGCCAAGATCCTTATAACTGAAGGCAAACTGATCAGCAGGCATCATCATGGAATCAGGGTTTTCATAAAAAACAGTATAGCATCTGCTGGCCGAAGCTCCAGAGGAAGCGAACACACGATAGGTATCATTATCGTTAGGCTCTTTTGTGAGCTTGCCATTTGGTTCTCCCTTCAGATATGACATGGTGAATCCACCCTTGAAAACACCATCCTGATGTTTCTGTCCGAAAATGATCGACGGATCCTGCCAATAAAAGCCAAGATCTTGTCCTGTAAGTACATATATACTGTCAGTCGGACTGAAATACTTCTGATATACGGACTCCGAGCATTCGAAGGTGATATCAAGCGGGTATGAAGTCGAGTAGGTCGACTTACCCAAACACGACGACAGACATAACACTGCAACTAAAAAACCTAATATTTTCTTCATTTGTAACAAATTATAATTCAACTACTATCTTGGCTACATAAACTGCAGGACCCGTCAGCCAGACATCCTGGGCAACGCTATCAGTCCCGGGAATGAAATCAACTGAAAGTTTATCCTTTTTAGCCATCACCTCATAGGATACCCTTCCGTCCGATTCAATCGACGAAGCAGGCACACCCTTCATATAAGAGGCGACGCACGACGCTACAATTCCTGTACCGCAGGCAAAGGTTTCATCCTCAACGCCCTTCTCGTATGTCCTGACCTTGATTCCTTCTTCATCAGGCTCCACGAAATTCACATTTGCACCGATCGGCTGAAGTTCGGGTGCATTGTACCTTATATCACGTCCTTCGACAACAACGTCATATGACTCAATCCCGGAGACAAAACGCACATAATGGCGAGTTCCTGTATCAAGAAAGTATCCGTCTGAAACGCAGGTCACGCCTTCCAGACGCTCATACCACAGTATCCCATCCACATCCTTCATCTTCAGTCGGACCGTCCTTGCATTACCCGAAGCTGCCAGGATCTGCGCAGTATGAAAACCGTCTGCTGCCTCGAAATCGAAATGTTCCAATCCCATGTCGGCGGCAAATGCCACAATACATCGTCCACCGTTACCGCACATCATGCCTCCTGAACCGTCTGAATTGTAGTATACCATCCTGAAGTCATAGCCATCGCTGCTTTCCAGCAGCATCAGGCCGTCGGCCCCGACGCCGTAGCGGCGGTCGCAAAGTTTTGCGACCTGCTCCGGCGACAGCCGGAGCGAGCCGTCACGGTTGTCGGCAAGCAGGAAATCATTTCCTGCACCCTGGTATTTGTAGAATGTCGTTTCCATATCATTTTAAAGATCCTTCGCTGCGCTCAGGATGACAGAGTGCAGCAACTTCCCCAAAAGTTTCACACCTTCCCGGATCTTCTGCTCAGACATGAACGAGAAGTTCATGCGCATCGTGTTCCTGCCGCTCCCGTCGGGATGGAAGAACTCTCCTGCCACATATGCCACTCCTGCATCCAGCGCCGTATCATAGAACTTTACCGCCTCGAAACCTTCCGGCAACGTCAGGAACAGAAAAAGGCCGCCTTCCGGATGTGTCCAGGAGACTCCTTCAGGCATATGCTCCTCCAGCTGGCTGAGCAGAAGGTCCCTCTTGCGCCTATAAAGGGCTATGCTCTTCTGGAGATTCGCATCCAGGCGCCCGCTGCTGAGGAATTCCGCCGCCACATACTGGTCAAATATCGGCGGGCAAAGATCCAGAGACTGCTTGCAGACATATATCTTGTCCAGGATGTCAGGATGAGCTATCGCCCATCCGAGTCGGAAACCGGGGGCGAATATCTTGGAGAATGAGCCCAGATGGATCACTCTGTCCGGAGACAGCGAGTACATTGTAGGAATATGTTCACCCTCATATCTCAGTTCCCTGTATGGGCTGTCCTCAACTATAAGGAAATCGTGCTCCTGAGCCAGCGAGACAAGCATCCGGCGTTCCTGGAGAGTAAGAGATTCGCCTGACGGATTCTGGAAATCCGGGATCATATACAGGAACTTTATCTTCTTTCCTTCTGCCTCAACCTGCGCTATCACCTTCTCATATTCAGCTCTGAATGCATCTATGTCAGCATTGTGGGCAACTCCCCTGATATCAGCACGATATGAACGGAATGACTGCAGCGCTCCAAGATATGACGGGCTGGAAGTAAGGATCACATCACCCGGATCCACAAGCACCCTTGTGCACACGTCGATACCCTGTTGGGATGACGACGTGATCTGCACGCGGTCTACCGGCACGCCGCATCGCTCGGCCACGGCCTCGCGAAGCTCCGGCACTCCCTGCGTAGCTCCATATTGGAAAGCCTTTCCGCCATACTTATCTATCACCTCGGACATGGTCCTGCGGATTTCCTCCAGCGGGAATGTCTCTGCCGAGGGATATCCTCCCGCGAAAGAATATATTGCATTGAGGTCCACCCTCTTGAAGATCTCCCTCACCGGAGACCTGAAGAAGGAACCTACGTCTTCTGAAAACTTATCTTCGTACATTTCCATAGTTTAGATGTCTCGACTTCGCTCGACATGACAACAAAGGATCACCTGACAGTCAACTTGTCATTTCGACCAAGCGACAGCGCGTGGAGAAATCCGTTAACGAAGCATGTCCTCCAGCGTGATGGAACCTGCCGTCTTTGCATCGCGGTATTTCACAATCACAGGGCAATACAGGTGTATACCCTGCTCCGCTCCAGGTCCCTTGCTTATCGGACGGCTACCCGCCACAACCACAGCACCTTCAGGGACCACCATCTGGCCGTTCTCATTTGCCCTGATGTACTCTCCTGTAGTCGCATCGAAGATCGCTGTAGAAGCATTGATGATCACACCTGTGCCTATCACTGCATTTTCTTTGACTATAGTGCCCTCATAAATACCGCAGTTTCCTCCGATGAAGACATTATCTTCAATGATCACAGGGAGTGCACCGACAGGCTCCAGGACTCCGCCCAGCTGCGACGCAGCCGAAAGATGCACATGCTTTCCGACCTGAGCGCATGAACCGACAAGTGCATGCGAGTCAATCATTGTACCCTCGTCAACATAGGCACCTATGTTGACATATGCCGGCGGCATCATGATCACCGATGGCGCAAGGTATGCACCTGTGCGCACACTGCTTCCGCCAGGAACGATCCTCACACCGTTCTCTGCTGTGAATCGTCTTGCAGGAATGGTATCCTTGTCAAAGAACGAGAACTGGCCCTCTGTCATGTCGGTCAGTTTTCCCAGACGGAAACCGCTCAGAATCACCTCCTTGACCCAAGAGTTAACCTTCCACTCCCCGTCAACTTTCTCCGCAACTCTGACCTTGCCGCTTTCAAGATCGGCTATGGTCTGATTGAATCTTTCTATATCTGTCATATTCATTTTCATTCTATGAGGCTGACAAAGATCTGTAGATGTCTCGACTCCCGTCGGTCGCTCGACATGACACTTGTCAGTCATACTTATCAATAATTATAATAAGCCTAATGGTCTTATAGTTTCTACCATCAGGTCATATGTGCTCTGCTGGGATGGGACCAGCGGAAGGCGCAGCTCGTTCCGGATGAGCCCCATGGCAGCCATAGCAGCCTTTGCCGGAATAGGGTTGCTCTCCACAAAGCAATTGGTGAAGAGCGGAGTCAGGCGTGCATTCAGCTCCTCAGCCTTGTCCATATGACCATCCCTGATCGCATCAGTAAACTCTGCGAGAAGCGCCGGAGCCACATTTGACGCCACGCTGATGATGCCGGCTCCGCCGTTCTGCATCATCCAGAGAGTGTCGTCATCATTGCCGCTGAGCACCCGGAATCCTTCCGGAGCCCCCTGGAGGATCTTCATGATCTGCTCCCTGTTGCCGGAAGCCTCCTTGATCGCAACTATATTATCGATCTCCGCAAGTCGGAGAGCTGTCTCTGCAGTCATGTTCGCGCCAGTACGGCCCGGAACATTATACAGCACTATCGGCTTGTCAGTCGACTCCGCCACAGCTTTGAAATATTGATACTGTCCCTCCTGCGTAGGCTTATTGTAATATGGGACAACAATAAGGAATGCATCCGCTCCATAAGGCTCGAGCATCTTCATGCTCCTTATCGTATGCTGAAGTGAATTGGTTCCGCCACCGACCACGACCGGCAGTCCCCCGGAATGTTCCTTCGCAATCTGGAGCACCTTGATGCGCTCTTCATCCTCCAGACAAGGAGTCTCACCTGTGGTTCCGAGCGGCACCAGAAAATCTATCCCCGCCTCAACCTGGCGGTCTACCAATGCTGCAAACGCCTCATAGTCCACTTCTCCGTCCTTGAACGGAGTGATGAGTGCTGTTCCGCAGCCAGTCAGATTCTTCTTATTCATAGTAATACAATTAATTCTGTTGTAGATCTCTCGACTCGCTCCGCTCGCTCGAGATGACATGAAACGCGGCTCGCTCGAGATGACATGTGGAGAACTCGAGAGGACGGTTTAGCCGATAAACAGGTCTTTGAATTCGTGTACTCCTGTCAGGCCCTCGGTACGAAGGGCAGCCTCTACAGCTCCTGCAGCAAATCCCCGGCGGGAGAACGCCTCGTGCGAGAGGGTGATGCGGTCGTTCAAGCCCTCAAAACCGATGGTATGGATGCCAGGAATCTCACCGCAACGCACCGACTGTATGTCGGTCCTCACATTCATGTTTGCGTCCACAATCTCAGCCAGAGACTTAGCAGTTCCGCTCGGAGCGTCCAGCTTATGGCAATGATGCATCTCTATCATATACGGGCTGTATCCGCCGAAGTCCGCAAGCAGCTTGGACATATAGTCAGTCACGGCAAAAAGCACATTAACGCCTACCGAAAAATTCGTCGCCCAAATCATCGGCGTGCCGCATTTCTCGAAATATGCCACGACTTCGTCCCTGATGTCAGCCCAGCCTGTAGTGCCGACAACAACTGCCTTGAAGTTCTCTGCAAGGAACTTGTAGTTTGCCCTGAAGGCATCAGGAGTGGTAAAGTCTATGCACACGCACTTCTTGGCTAGGGCCGGATCCGTCTCAGTAACAGCCTCTGTCCAACCGGCATATTCAAGGCCACGCTCGAGGATGATGCTTTCTATCATCCTGCCCATTTTGCCGTAGCCGCTTATATATAGTTTAGTATTCATTTTCATTTGTTTAGATTCCTCGACTCGCTTCGCTCGCTCGGAATGACAAGGGAACAGTCTCGGAATGACAAGGGGAAAAGATTAAAAAACGTCCAGTTCCTCAGGGTTATCGAAGAGGTGGTCGTGGAGATCCTGCACCACTTCGGTAAGTTCCTCACGGTCAACCACAAAGCTGATGTTCACGTATGACGCTCCCTGTGAAATCATATATACGTTTGTCCTCTTGAGCGGAGCGAAAGTCTTCTTGAGCATTCCGTTCAGACGAACGATATTCTTTCCGATAACAGAAACCTGCGCCTTATCGTCATCCACAATCACATCGCAGAACTCGGAAAGTTCAGTCACAAGCTTATCCACATTCTCTGCAGCATCTACCGTCACAGAAATATTTGCCTCCGAAGTACTGATAAGGTCAACTGAAATCCTGTTTTCACTGAAGATCTCAAAGACCTGTCTCAAGAAGCCGGAGGTATTGATCATCTTCATCGAGAAGATGTTTATCACCTTTATGTTTTCCTTGAAAGACACAGACTTTACTCCGTCCTCGATAAGTTCATTGCGCAGAATAGCTGTTCCCTTGCCGGACGGATTCATCGAATTGAGCACATAGAGCGGAATGTTCTTCTTTACCGCAGGCTCTATGGTCAGCGGATGCAGCACCTTCGCGCCGAAATGTGCCATCTCTGCCGCCTCCTCGAACGAAATCTTCTCCAGATACTTTGTATTTTTTACCTTGCGAGGGTCCGCCGAGCGCACTCCGTCCACATCAGTCCAGATTTCTATTCTTTCTGCATCGACAGCCATACCTATGAGAGAGGCCGAATAATCTGAGCCTCCGCGACCAAGCACGGTCTGCTCACCAGCCATGTTGGAAGCTATGAATCCCTGAGTAATAACGGCATTCATGCCCTCGTAAGCCTGTGCCACGATGCCTGGAACTCTCTCTGCAATCTCATCAACGATAGGTTCGCCCTTGAGGTATGAATCATTGGTAACCATCATGCTGCGGGCATCTATGAATCCTGTCTTTATGCCCTTGGCGTTCATCGTATGGCAGATGATTGTAGACGACAGCAGTTCTCCGTTGGATATTATGATCGCCTTGTTACGGTCGGAGAGTTCTCCCACGGCACATATAGCATTCGCAAGGGCATCGAGCTCGTCACATATCTCATTGACGCGTGCCAGAGCCTTTTCCAACAACATCGGGCTCTGTTCGAGCAGTTCCTTGGTCAGGTTTACGTGGCGCTCGCGAAGCTGTCCCAGCAGTTCCTTGGTCTCCTCACCATTGCCAGACGCAGCCGAGTCAGCAATCTTATAGAGCAGGTCGGTTACCTTCGAAAGGGCCGAGACTACGACCACAGGCTTCTGGTCAAGCTTGCTTCCGATGATGAGTATAGTTCTTGTGATGGCTTCGAAATTTGCTACCGAAGTACCACCGAATTTCATGACGATCATATACTATACTATTTCTTCTTTATAATCATTTCAAACATTTTCACATATGACTGCACTGCTGTCGCCAGATCATCCAGGATGATATGTTCCTCCGGGCGATGAGCAGTCAGAATCGAACCAGGCCCGCAGAGCACCTTATGAGGGAAGCATGTCAGATGCGGAGCATCACTTCCGAATGAAACCGGCTTTGCAGGAAAGCCCTCAAGAGTTTCATATCTGGTAGGAACATCGCCACCAAGCGCTGTAACCTTCATGCATTTCTGCCACTGGGCCACTTCCTTGGCCACCAGATCCGACCCGTCCTGAGCTTTCGGCTTTCCGAAGCGTAGCTTCGCATCCGGTCCGGCGATATTCTTCATGACATTGCACACCATCTGGTCCGACTCGAATGTAGTCCTGAAATAGAGTCTGCATGTCAGTCTGTCGCTGAGGATGTTCTGAGGATTGGCGCTCTCCAGTTTCCCAACATTCCAGGTAGTTTCTCCAAGAATCTCGTCCACCGGGAAGACTATGCTTCTTAATGCATTTAGGAAATCATTAAAGAGCAGTATCGCGCTGATCCCGTTCTCCGGATATCCGGAATGGAATGCCTTGCCTTCAAATTCAACCTCGAACGCCTTTGTGCCTTTTGCAGCAGATGCCATGCAGTTGTCCGTTGGCTCACCCACTATGACCCAGGCTCCGGGAGCAATCTTGTCGAATCCCCCGGAAAGAGCCGCCCTGTTGAAGGCCTTTGCTCCATATGAGCCTGTCTCCTCGCCTGCCAGAAGCAGCAGTCCGAATCCGTCGCACCCCCTGCTCTCAAGAACCTTGCAGGCCTCATACATGGCGAAGACCTGTCCCTTGGCATCGCATGTTCCACGGCCATGAAGACTTGAGCCTTCTGATGTAGGAGGAATATATGGCGGAACAGTGTCGAGATGTGTACAGAAAACGACTTTCGGAACGCCCCATGAGACAAGGATATCCTTCGTTCCGTCTCCGACTTCGAAAACCTCGACCTTACGACCTTCCGCAGCCAGCTCAACTGCCAGCATATCAGCAAGTTCTGCTTCTTTTCCAGAAGTAGAGTCCACATTCAATATCTTATGAAAAAACTCAAGGTCCATATAAACAAAAAGCAAAGAACACACAGTTATGCATTCTTTGCAAATATAGTCAAAAATACAATGCGTTAAATCATATATTTCAAAAAGATATTTTAGTGACAGCTAATCCCCTATCACTCAGACACTTACCGCACTCTGCGTACCGCCAAAAGGGAGCACGCAGCTATACGCAAAACACTGAACATCAGCGGGTTAAGCGGCACTGGATTATTTTACTACTACTTCGTCGAGAAAGAGGAAGCCGCGCATAGTGCTTCTGCATGCGTGATAGCGGACATAGCGCGCCATCGCATCGCAGGTGGTCTCGTAAGTTCTGAAAGTGAGGGATTCCTCCGTCGTAGGGATGTCGTTTTCCATGGTTGCAATGAGCTCGAAGTTCTCGCCGTCCTCTGACACGAGAATGTCCACCTGCCTGGGCATGAACACACCTGGACCGATGAGCTGCATGAATGTGCCGCCAACATAGGTAACCGGCTGTAATGAGCCCAGATCTATGGTCACGTCGATGTCGGACAGGAAGCCTTGCCAGCGGTTATCGCTGTAGGTCCAGCCTCCTATGACTCCGTCAGTGAAGGTCTTTTCGCCGGCGGCCTGATACCAGTCCTGTATCGGCTTGTTGTATATGACCTTGCAGCCTTTAGCCTTATGGTCGACACCTGTCTCGAATCCTTCCCTTTCACCATGTTCATTCTCCAGGTCAAAGGTATTATATCCCTTGGAGCGCAGGAATAACCACGTCAGGTCCCTGAGCTGACATCCGGATGGAACACACGATGAATATCATAGATAAAAAGAACCGTTTCATGGCACAAATGTTTAAGTCGAAGGCAAATATAAAGATTATATTACATAACTTTAAGGGCAAATACATTCACTAACCATGAAACTGAAAGGAATCTTCATTGCCATCATCATGTCCGCTTCCTGCTGGAGCCTTGCCGGACAGGAACTGACAGATTTTCCGGAAGTGGGGGAAAAAGCGCGGAGAGGAGCATTTCCGCTTGCAGCTTCTGAAGCTGCAACAATATGCGTGGACAGTTGCGATGCTCGCGTAGTGAGCATCGCC
>JAZQEN010000078.1:0-44970 GCA_045539015.1 Candidatus Cryptobacteroides sp. | reverse complement strand
CCTTTGGGGAGCACGAGCTTTTAGCAAAGCGCTGGTAACCAGCGCGTTACGCAGCAGTCGCAGCTAGTTCGGCCCCGGCAGGAATGCCGGGGCACCGGGACGCCCGTCACACCGGGGCTAGTACCCCGGATTCTGGACGAGGGCCTTGTTGGTAGCCAGCTCGGTAGGCGGGATGGCGAAGACGGCCTTATAGTCCGGGAAGGACTGGCCGGCGTATGAATCGCCGCCCTTATAAGGCCACAGGAAACTGTCCGACGTAAAGAGCCCGAAGCGGATCAGGTCGGTGCGGCGGTGAGCTTCCCAGAGAAGCTCGCGGGCGCGCTCCGCGGCGAGGAAATCCGAAGTGATTTCCGTCGGCGGAGCGACGCCGGCCCGAGAGGCGAGAGCCTCGAGGCCTGGCATGGCCAGACCTGGCATGCCGAGCTGCATGCATGCCTCCGCATAGATCAGATGGATCTCCGCAAGGCGGATCATCGGGAAGTCCACATCCGCGAAACCTTCGGTAGCGGATGTAGGAAGGAAGGACTGGTCGGTCTGGTCATGAGGTATGTTATTGAATTTCAGGCATGACCAGCCGTTCATGAAGCTATAAAGCGCCCCATCCATCGACTCCGAACGCCCCTTGATGTAGAACACCTCCCCTCGGGCATCTTCGGTCTGGTATTCACCGGTCACATAGTCCTGACCGCTGACGCCATAGTACTGCGAGACGAACTCGTAAGGTACACGGAGGCCGGCCCATCCGTTGACCTGTCCGTTAGGACGGGACTGGTCGGTGATGTCGGTGGATGCAAGCGAAGCGCTGAGGATATACGTAGTGCCGCCAAATGATTCCGTATAGTCGGAATCATAGTCCACAGCCCACAGGAACTCTCCACGAGACTGGAGATTCTGCCCGTTGTCTCCTCTGAAAAGATCTGAGTAAGAAGGACTTAACGCATATCCCATATCATATATTCTTTCGCATATAGTCTTGGCCTCCTGCCACCTCGGAGTACCGGTATATACCTCGGAATTAATGTACAGCCGGGCCAGCAGACCAGCAGCAGAACCTTTGTCTGCCCTAGGATAGTTGGACTGTGCGTCAGGTAATGCGCTATTGTCGGAAAGCAGGCTCTGGAGTTCGCTGACGCAGTAGTCATAGACGTCCTCCCTGCTTGCCTGCTTAGGGAAATATGCACCTCCGAAAGGGGAATTCTCCGTGGTGAAAGGAACGTTTCCAAAGCAGTCGAGGGCCATCCAGTAGAAATAAGCCCTAAGGAAACGTGCCTCCGCACGATAGACGTCGATTTCTGCAGCCAGATCCGAGTCCACTCCCCTGTCGACAAGCCTGTCGGAAGATGTCTGCCTCAAGTATTCATTGACCAGTGCAACTCCCTGAAGGGTACGCACATAGACCGCATAGACCGCATCGTTCTGGACCTCGGTCCATGTATTGGTGTTCAAGGCCCTCACCCATGCATCGTTCTCCCATGAGCATTTAGCTTCGTCGGTGGTGGTTTCCTGCACCGACCAGAATGCGCGGATCAGTTCGGATGCACCTCCGTCCATAGGCTGCATGTCAGTGAGATCATTGGTGACGAACTGGAAATACAGACGCGTCAGTCCTGCGAGGTATGCCTCCTGAGATGTGCCATAGACGTATTCCGAGATGGGTTCCGTCTTGTTGAGCGGAAGAGTGTCCAGGTCTTTGACGCAGGAGGTGAGGGCCGCCGCTGCAAGTAGTATGTATATTGTCCGTTTCATATTTTGTAACATTTTTGGTTTGTAGATTTCTCGACTCGGCCTACGGCCTCGCTCGAAATGACAGTGTAAAGTCGGTCGTTTGAAATGACAGTGGAAACTTCGGTCGTTCGAAATGACAGTGCAACCCTGTCGTAATCTGTCTATGCCTCACTGTCATTTCGAGCGAGCGGAGCGAGTCGAGAAATCTGTTCATTAAAATAATGTCATACCTAAAATTTCTTTCATATAGACCGTCCTACATCAAAACCGGCCAAAAGTTGTCGAACGGTACTCCAAAGAAGGCATTTTGATGTAATTTCGATAGCGTCCGACAGTAAAATGATCAAAAATGCGTAGGACGACTCCCACAAGTGACTTATGTATAATATTCCATAGTCAAATTAAAAATTAACATTCAGCCTTATAGAGTAGGTCCGAGGACGTGGCCAGATCGTGTTGTCTATGCCGTTTTCCGAAATGACCTCCGGATCCATTCCCGTGTAGCGGGTCAACAGAAAGACGTTCTGGACACCTAGAGCGAGCCTTATATCCGTCTCCCAACGGCCGATTCTACGGAAAGTATAACCCAGATTAATATCATCAAGCCTGAAGAAATATGCATGTTCCAGGAAGTAGTCCGAATACCATTGCTGTGCGCTGTTCGGCGCAGTGAATCCGGTCCGCTTCACCAGCAGAGCCTGGTTTGGAAGGCTTCCGGAATTAAGATCCAGACTTGCAGTCGAATTTGCGGAAGCAAAGTCGTTGAATATCCAGTTTCCTGCTGCTCCATGTCCATTCAGCCCGAAGTCCCAATTGCGATATGCGACCTTGAGGTTCACGCCGAAGTAGAAAGTCGGAGCAGGGCTCTTCCCTGTCATATAGCGGTCAGCTTCCGTTATGACCCCGTCTCCATTCCGATCTACAAACTCATTCTGCAAAGGATGGCCTTCCACATCATACTTCTGCTTATAGGTATAGTATGTATATGGAGCATAGCCCACCATCTGACGGCTCAGGTATCCTCCGGTTCCCTTGGAAATGTTTCCGGTCTCGATATAATAGTTATCATCCTCAGTCACATTGAGTTTCGTAAATTCGGTCTTCTGGAAGGTAGCATTGGCACCAACCTGGACGCTCCAGTCCCCGGTCTGCACCGGCACTCCGCTTACAGCCAGTTCCAGTCCCATGTTGCGGATGGAGCCGACGTTGGTCATGAGGCGGTTGCCGAAGTTCGAGCCCATCGGTATCTGAACGGAGTTAAGAAGGTCCTTGGTATCGCGGATGTATGCGTCTATGCTTCCGGTGAGCCTGTCCTTGAAGAAGCCGTAATCAAGACCAAGATTATATGTTATTGTAGTCTCCCATTTGATCGTAGGGTCATATGACTGCGGAGTCAGCATGTTCATGATTCCGCCATTACCCATATTATACATCTTGTATGGATCATTGGACATATTGTAGCGCGCAAGATGTACATAGTCACCGATACCGTCCTGCTGGCCGGTCATTCCGACTGATGCCCTGAATTTGAGGGAAGAAAGATTCTTGAACTGCTTCATGAATGGTTCATGAGCAATGTTCCAGGCAAAGGCACCTGATGGGAAGAAGCCCCATCTGTGCGCCTTGGCAAACTTGCTGGAGCCGTCTCCACGGGCTGTGAACGTGAAAACATATCTGGAATCAATCGAATAGTTCACACGACCGTAGAACGACACAAGGTAATTCTCATTCCTATACCATAGGTAACGTGACTCCGCTGTCTCACCCGGCTCCAGCTTTATTTCATTTGTAATGTTGTAGTATGTGACATTCCTGTTTGCCCAGTAGTTGTTCTGCCATGAATAACCGGCCAGGAGATCGAGATTATGGACTCCCCAGGTCTCATTATAGTTGGCATAAGCCTCCAGAAGCTGGCTGCGGGAAAGGTTGTATCCTTTGGTATGCTGACCTATGCGGAGGTTGCCGGTGTCAGCATAAGCCTGGAAGGAGCCCGGACGCACACCATTGTAAGAGTCCGTCACCGTGAGGTCGAGGCCGGTGCTGACGTTGAATCGCAGCGCCTCGAGTCCATGCACCTTGTAATCCATGGCTATACGGCCAATGAACCTTGTGCTATGGGCATCGCTGATGCCGTCGTAAAGCTGCGAGAGCGGGCTCGGGCCGACAAGAATATTCGGCGTAAACTCTTCGCCGCGGCCGTTACCGTAGTTCCAGTATCCGTTGGTCGTGCTGTAGTCAATGCTTCCGTCCGGCTTCCTCCAATATGGATCCTGGGTCGGGTTGAAGAAAGCCGCTTTGCCGACGACTGAGCCGTCTGAGTAATCCTGATATGAATACACTCCCTTGAGGTTTATGTCAAAGGTGAGATGCTTGTCGAGGAAGTTCGGAGTCAGGGACAGGTCGGCTGTACCTCTGTCATAGCGGGAGCCTCGCATGGTTCCCTGCTGGCCGAGATATCCGATGGACGCCCTGTATGGCATTCGCTGTCCTTTCAGGTCTCCATATACGCTGAGGCTGTGCTCGGTAGCGAATGCTGTCCTGAAGACAAGGTCCTGCCAGTCGGTCTCATATCCGCCATCCAGCTGCGCGATCCTGTCACCTGTAGGAGTTCCTGCCGGGTAGACCTTTCCATAGAAATCCATCAGTTCAGAAGCCGACATGACCGGCACCCTCCTGGATATGTGCTGGATGCTGGCAGAGCCGTTGTATGAAACCTTCGGAGCAGCGCCTACACCCTTCTTGGTGGTTATGAGGATAACTCCGTTGGATGCTCTGGAGCCATATATGGCAGCTGCCGATGCATCCTTCAGCACTGAAAACGATTCGATATCATTGGGATTGAGCAGGTCCAAGGGATTTGACATAGCCCCACCCGCACCCTGAGCCAGCGGGACCCCGTCTATCACAATCAAAGGGTCATTCGAGGCGTTGAGAGATGCCGATCCACGGATACGGATACGTGATCCCGAACCAGGTCCGCCGTCACCTGGGGTGACGAGCACACCTGCAATCTTACCCTTGAGCATGTCCTGGGTATTGACCACCGCACCTCTGTTGAGGTCCTCAGCCTTGATTGCTGAAATCGAGCCTGTCATGTCATCCTTCTTCACGGTACCATAACCGATCACGACTACCTCGTCAAGGTATTCCGAATCCTCCTTCAAGGTCACTGTCTGGGGAAGTTGGGATGCCTGAAATGTCTGGGACACATAACCGATGCAACTGATCTCGACCGGAGAGTCGGGACTGCTCACAGTCAGACTGAAACTTCCGTCAATGCCGGTAGACGTTCCGTTGGAAGTTCCCTGTTCCATGACCGTCGCCCCAATCACCGGGCCATACTGATCCTGTACAGTCGCACTGACACCATATCCGCCCTGTGCCCACAGGCAGACGCCACTGGCAAGCACACACACCAGTGAAGCTAACATATTTCTTATCATGTCCATATGAGTTCGTTTATAATTATTCAAAATTACCGCACGTCCTCACATAAACAATCCTCAGACCAAACCCGCCCTTGCCAGCCAAACATCAATATATCTATTTCAAACGTTCCTTCCACATAGCACTCCGGAGGAATTGATTTCCAATGGACACGTAATCCCCTATCAATCAGCAAGATGACTAGCAACACGGTGGGTCAAAAATACCCACCGTGTTGCTAGTCATCTTATTATAAGTCAACTGGTTACGTGACCATCGACAGATCCTTCGCGGCGCTCAGGATGACAGGATAGGGCGCATGCAGGATGACAGGATGGGGCGCATTCAGGATGACAGGATGGGCATTCGGGACGACAGTTGCTACCAGCAATGTGCCCGGGGGTCATTTTCGCCGTCCCCAAGCACACCTATATGGCTTTGAAGCTGATGGGAGGCATATTGCCGTGCTCGGGGGTAACCATTTTTAACCACCGAGCACAGTTAGCTTACCAAGCACAAAACCGGTAGCAAAAAAAGCAGCAAACAGGACAGAAGACACAAATGCCTGCTGAGAAGATTCCCGGCAGGCACATATGTATCCAGGCTGACCTCTATATCAGGCTATAGCTTCACCAGCTGATTTTTGTCATCTTTCCACTCGAAGTAGAAATACACACTTTCTGACAGTGTAACACCAGTATAGTCCTCGGTCTGCTGTTTATGTCCTTTCCATTCAGAATCAGCATCTGTTATCAGAAGACTCACGGTCTTGCCGACATACGCCTCGGGAACAGTCCAGTAGCTGTAAGTCTCTCCGTCTACAACCTCGGTACCTTCCGGCTTCTTGCCTGGCCATACTGTACCACTGAAAATCTGATTTCCAGCAGCATCCCAGCACCACAGGCCATAATTCCACACCCAGTTATGCTGAATGTATATACGGACATCACTACCCTCGCCTGTTCCCGGATTTGGATCAGGCGTAGGATCCGGCTCGGTCACTACCGGAGGATAGGTGGTCCAGGAGCCGCTCTCGCCCCATGTGCCATCAGCAATGACATAGCAGATTTCGTCACTTCCCGCTGCCGGAACATTGAGGTCCGGGGTCTGGCCCCACTTCACATTCTCATCCCAGCTGTTGACAGCAGAATCAGGATTCATTCTCACAAATATCATCATCGAGTAACCTACAGGAACACCGCACTCATATACGCCATCACCATCCCCATCGGTCATATCGATCCACACATATGAATTTCCCTCAAAGAAATACACAGCAAAACGGGCACCTGCTTCAAGCCAGTTCGCATTAGGTTTCAGGTAGATCGTACCGGATGTCTCCACATCGGGATTGTCTCCTCCGACCTCATCCCTTGCAGGGAGTTCGGCACCTGCAGGAACCACGCAGAACGTTGACATATCCTTAGTAATATATGCATCGTACTGTGCTGCCGCATCGCCATTGACGCATATGTTCATTGAAGACTCAGTCTGGGTGCTGTACCACTTGCTGAGCTCGACGGAAGGAGAACCTGCACCATACCAGACAGCATTGTCAGCGCTCTTGACATCTACGAACTTGAAGCCATTGGAAGTAGGATCTGCAAGGTTGGTCGATGCAAGAGCAAGACCCTTGACAACATAGTAATCGCCCTCCTCTGTCATCGGATTTGCAGAACTGTTCCATGAATTGAAGTTTCCTGCAACTGACTTTCCAGTGAACGGAGCAGGAATAGCCCCAGGAGCAGTTCCTCCAGCAGCTGTTATATAGAATCCCCTGAGTTCCTTGTCAAGATACACATCATATGATGCAGAAGAGCCTGTAAAAGCGATATTATTGTCTGACCCTTCCTTAGAAGCAGCCACCCACTTGTCAGCAACCACAGCCTCGCCAGCTGTCCCTACCCACACGTCTCCATTTCTGAACTTGAAGGACGCAAGGCTTGCTGCCGGCACATCAAAGGCCTTGTAATACGAGCCCATGTCGTATGTAGGAAGGGCCCCCTCCTCACTCCAGCCGCAGAAATCTCCTATGATTATCCAGTCACTCGGAACAGCCTCATCCTGATCATCATCACCATTGTCAGGCAACTGCGACTCACCCGGATTGAGGGAGAGTTCACCAAGATTTACAAGACCGCTACGCGACAGCACCACTGGAGCATCAACCGACATGGATTTGACAGATCCGTTCAGAAGAACGATAAATCCTTTCTCCAGAGCTGCAGGAAGAGTTACCACATAATATATAGATCCCTTCTTGAAATCACCTTTGAGAGTAACCTCATCCTTGCCTTCTCTGATATTGATACCAGGATTTGCGGAATATGTAGCCTCGAATGTTCCGGAGAGGACCTCCTCGTTATTTGAACGAAGGGTGACAGATGTCACGCCATCTGAAATGACAGTGAACTTCACAAGCGATCCGAGATTCCTGAATGAAAGGTTATGATCATCAGACTGCGCGATAGCTACAAGGGCATTGGGATCATATGTATTCTCCACACAGGCCTGCTCCTGCGGTATGGAAAGTCCGTAGAATGTAGATCCCAATGAAGAATAGGTATAATCCGGAGAATAAGGAGTTACAGCACGGAAATTCTTTGTTCCCTTGCCGGCAAGTTCGCCTTTGAATGAAGCTGTTGCACTTGGCTCAGTAACAGTGGCTGCAAACTCATTATTCACGCCGTTAAAGATTGCAATCTTATCAGACGGAGTCCAATAAGGAGTAAGTCCGTTAAGGACTGTCTTTGTCGGTGTCTCATATGAAGCCGTAAAGGTGACAAGGCCATCATTCTCCACACCTGGAAAATCCTCCTTTACGCAGGAAGCAAGACCTGCGCACATTGCGAAAAGGATTAAAATATATTTACAGATTGTTTTCATGATATTATCTCGCTACTGATGAATTTACAAGTACCAATGCCTGACCTGAGTGAAGCGTATAGCTGCCACCCTGGACAGTCTTTCCTGAAAGGATGTCTGTCCATGTACCGGAAGGGATGTTGATGTTCTGACTTGCAGCATTCTTTCCATGATAGTTGGCATAAGCCCAGACTTTCTTGGAACCGTAGGAAAGAGCTACCTTCTTGAGTGGCCATCCGCCCAAGTCAGAACCCTGAAGATCCACGCCCTTACCAAAGAGGTCCGGATTGTCATTTCGCAGATCGTTCAGCTTACAGTACACATCATACAATGCCTTTCTGTCAGCATCTTCGTAGTAATCCCACTTGACCGGCTTTCTGTCCGTTTCATATTTACCGTCAGCGGTTCCATCTTCTCCCTGCTCGTTACACCACTTGTTGTAGTTATAACCAAGCTCACCCATCTGCCAGATCATCTTAGGGCCCGGAATCGTCAGGAAGCAGACAGCATTGTTTGCAAGGTTCTGCATTCTGTACTGATGGTTATTCTTGATAGAAGAGTCACCATATTTCTCCTGCTTGTAGGCCATACGTTCCTCATCATGGCTCTCCATGAAGGTAACCCAACCAGTTGCGCCCCATGTATTGTCCAGATACTTATGAGTACCGCTGAGATCAGCATTATATCCCATGGCAGTTTCACAATACTCATGATTCATCTTTTTCCATGGATGCATTCCATCCCTTACATACTGGGACTCCTCCGTATCATTGCCCCAGTGCTCAAGAATTATGTAGCTGTCAGGGTCGGCAGTCCTGATAGCCTTCGCATAATCCTTGATCAGATTTATACGGTTGTTGTCAGTATTGTCCCATCCTGAAGATGACCATGTGAATCCCTTGGACAGGTCAAAGCGGAAGCCATCTACATTATACTCTTCGATGAGGTATACAAGACTTCTTTTGACAACCTGCTGGACAAATGCATTGCTATGATTGATATCATGGAATACGTTGAACGGATGCATTGCATCAACAAAGAAATATGGGTTGTTTGAGGCTGTCTTGCTCGCAGATGAGTTCCAATACAATGCTGCGAGCGGAGATGCTCCGGTGCTGTGGTTATATACCACGTCAACGATAACCGCAATTCCTCTCTTGTGGCACTCATCAATGAACTGCTTATACTGCTCACGGGTACCATATGCCTTATCAAGAGCAAAATAGTGGTTCGGATTGTATCCCCAGCTTGTATTTCCGTCAAACTCCTGGATCGGCATAAGCTCGACTGCATTGACGCCAAGAGTCTGGAGATAATCCAGTTTCGCCATTGCACCAGCCACATCGTGGGTTGCTGTATAATCTCCGAAAAGCATTTCATATATAACAGGACAATCCTTGTTCTTCATCTCAAATGGAGTCCAGGCGTAGTTATCACGATTGATCTTTACGCAAGCAACCGTTCCGGATGCTCCTTCCTGTGCCGGATAGACCATCTGATCTGCAGGATAGATTTCATTAGTGTAGTTGATCCATGGGTCATTACCCGGATCGAGAACCTTCTCTGCAAAAGGATCGGAAATGCGGATTATCTTGTCAGGTTCGCCATCAATGCCTGAGTATTCTCCCAGGTGGTACTGGAAACGGTACTCCTTCTCCGGATCGAGACCAGTCACGGTAAGCCACCAGCATCCGTTTGCATCATCACGGTACATGCGGCTCTTATCATCATTGGACAGAACCCAGTTATTGAAGTCTCCTATGACATATGCATAGTCTTTATGATTGCCCTTTGTGTCCTGATCATGGAGGACGAAGGTGATCTCGCTGCCTGAAGCGTTGATACCGTAATTGCATCCGCCAGGAACAGACTGAGTCAGATATGGCTCAGGCTTGAACGGCTTATATTGATCATCTATAACAGCTATGAACCTGTCCTCCTGAATACCCTTCAATTGAGAGTCTGCACTACGGATGACGATTCCGATCTGTGTCACCGCTGTAGTGCCGCTGTTGAAATATTCGCGTACGGTAGGACCGATTTCCAGATGCCATGTATCTGCTGCAGAAGGATCCTTGGTAAACTTGCATTTATCAATATTCTCAGTCCATTCTGCCTGTACGAATTTCCATGTGCCATACTCAAGTACGCCTATATGAGCATACACATCACCTGTATAGCCTTTGAGAGGGGATGTCTTTCCCGCTCGGAATGAAATGGTAAGGGGCTGGTCTGCATTTGGCTGGGCAGGTTCTACCCACAGACGTGTAGCGGTACCGTCAACCAGGGTGTTCTCTACAAAGCTTTCGTTTTCACTTGCGTTGTAGTCTCCTGCTGCATCACCCGGCTGCGGAGTCTTGATATCCTCACATGCAACCCAGGTCATAGCCGCCAAGGCCGCTATAGACAAGAAATGAAAAAACTTACGTGTCATAAATATTCGATTAAACTTAGATTGGCAGCCGGATGTCCGGTCAGGGGCATCCGGCCAAAGAAGGGCAGGCCATCGGGACCTGCCTCACTTATCAGTCCTGATTACTCAGCTGCAACGATAGTGATAGTCTTAATGTCGGTAGCTGCATCAATTACGAGAGTAACGTTATAGTTACCGGCAGCTGCGAGTGTGATGTCACCTGAAGTTGATGTTCCTTCAACAGAGTTAGCTGTATCAATCCTATCAGCACCGAGGTCGAAGCTTGCTACTCCTCCAGTCTCCGCTGCATTGAGAGTACGGATCTTCCAGCCATCAACTGTGAGCTGTACGTTGCTCCATGTCCATGTGTAAACATCACCGTTCTTAACTGGCTTACCGTCGTTAGATGCGAGGAGAACCTGGCCCCAGCTCCAAGCGGTATCAGCTGATGAACCTGTCTGCTCGGCAACACCTGAACCGACAAGCTCCATCTGGCAGTTTGAATAATCTACTGCAGCGAGATCGCCAGTCTTCTCGATAGTAGCAGTGTAACCATTCTTGATTGCACCACCCTTGAGATTCCAGGTGAGAGTGATCTTGTAAATACCGCGAGAGATGCTGATGTCCTTTCCGTTAGGAACAAGAGCGTTGTTTCCAAGCTCGCCTGCTGCCTCGGCATCAATACCAAGGTTAGTGTTAGCCTTTACCTTTCCTGCGTCATCGAGGTCAATCTTCCAGCCTGCGCCATAAGCAAACTTGAATGCACCTGTTGAAGCTACAGTACAATCATTAAGTACATAAGTCATAGTCTTCTGGTTGAAGGTAGGAGCTGTAAATTCTGTAAATCCCCAACCGTTCATTGCACCACGGACGCCCCACTTTACAGGAGCAACTACGATCTGCGGACCAAATGTAAGGTCACCGGCCTCATTAAGGTCAAGTACGATGTGGTAAAGACCGCTCTCTGACACCTTCATTGCAGGAGCTGCGGCACCTGTCTGAAGAGAACCGCGCTTTACGCCGCCCATTGTCGGATTATCTGTCTTCTCTGAAACGTCAAAATCCTCGAGTACAGCACCATAGCGGGTTTCCTCTCCATTAGCATACAGAAGGAGTTCGAAATCCTTGCCAGCCTCAAGAGCTACATACTTCTCGAACATACCACCACGGTTCTTTCCGTCTACTTCGTTAAGACCCTGAGCCATCATGTAGTCTGCTGAAAGCTCAGTTGAACCTGTTGCAGGACCAGTCACATAGAAACCGTCCTCAGTCACCTCGTCGAGGTTAGTTCCACCATTGTCATTCTTCTCGCATGAGTTGAATGCGAATGCGAGTGCAACAGCACTCATGAACATTGCAATTTTTTTCATAATAAGTGATTTTGTTTGGTTTGATTGGTTGTGTATATATTGATATTTTAGAATCCTTCATATCCCTGATTCTGAGTCCAGATGCGGTTGCCGTTCTCGTCGAGTTTACCCTTTTCGAGTACAGAGAACGGTATCGGGAACCACTTGCGGAAGTCATCCTTAGCCTCGACATACTGGAGGTAAGCAGGATCATTGAACTTATCGAAACGGATGAGGTCACGACGGCGGACCATCTCCCATGAGAACTCACGGCCACGCTCGTCAAGAATATTATCAAGGGTAAGTGCAGTGGTATAAGCGGCCTCATATGCTGCCTCAGGATCATCCTCGTAAGCAAAAGCACGTCTGATCATCTTCTGGAAATCAGCCGAATTCGCTCCTGATGCTCCCTGACCGCCTCTGAGAATCGCTTCCTCCTTCATCCAAAGAACGTCTGCGTAACGCATAAGCACAAAGTCGTTCTCTCCCCAGGCATAAGTACCGGTCTTGTCGATTTCATATTTGTTAAGACGGGCACCTGCATTCCATGATGCCGCATCCAGAGACTCGACTTCCTTGAAGCAGAATGAAAGCTGGTTCTGCTCATCGAGGATGATCACTCCATCCTTATTGAAGATCGGACCGACAAACCATCCCCACTCCTCAGTTCTCTGAGTACCGTATCCCTGAACAGTCTTAGAGAATGCCTCAACCTCTGGCAGGAATACTTTCTTGATCTTATCTGAAAGTTCAGTAGAGCTGAGCTCAGCCCACTCCTCAGGAATTGCAGGAAGATCTTCGTTAGTTATGCCCTTAGGTGCAGGACCGGGACCGCGGACATCTCTCTCTGCATACCTGTCGATGAACTGAGGACGTGCACAGAATCCGTTCCATGGCTTTTCTACAAGGCCATATGTCTCCTGAAGGCCATAGTGGTTGGTCAGAGAAAGCATGCGAAGCTTGTTCATCATGCTTCCGTTATAACGGAGGTCAAAGCTTGCATTGCCATCCTCAACGAGAACGAAGATGTTCTCCTTGCTGGTTTCATTCTTGATTCTGAAGTTGGTGAAATAGTTATCCTCGATAGAATATGCACCGGAGTTGATGACCTCATCACAACATGCTACGGCATTTGAATAGAAGTCTGTTGCTGCCTTGACAGGAACATAATTACCTCTATACTGAGTATTGTCATTGAGCTTTACATTTTCAGGAGTACAGTCAAATGACTCAGCATTCAGATAAAGACGCGCAAGAAGTGAATATGCAAATCCCTGAGTGACACGACCGTAGTTTGATGCGCGGTTCGCATCAGTTACCTCAGGCATGTTCGGAGCATTTCTCTCAAGACAGTTCACAAGGTGTGACCACACATCGTGCGGCTCCATCAGAGGCTCCGTCTTGTCGGCGAATTCCTCCAGATATGGGATACGTCCGAAGCAGTCAAACAGGAGATAATAGTAGTATGAGCGGAGAACCTCGAGTTCACCTACATACTGCTTGTAAAGAGCTTCTGACATAGACTGTTTGTTCTCCTCAAGGGTTGCAAGCAACTTGTTGCAGAGGACAGCTCCGGAAATTGTCGAATTCCAGATATTCTTGAATGCATCTCCCATCCAGTTCCAGTCATGGGTGTGCAGACGTTTCCAATAATAAGAGTCAAGCCAGTGGTCACCAGGTGTACGTACCGGAGTGATACATTCGTCGGATGTCAGAGATGACACTCCCCAGTATCCCCAATGGTCATGTACCCATTTGAGATCTGCGTAAGCCTGACCTACAAGGAGGATTACATTTTCCTCTTTACCCATCATCGACTCGATTGTCGGATTGCCATAGTTCTCCTCTTCAAGCATACCCTCGCAAGAGTTGAAAACAGGCAAAGCAAGAGCAATTGCGATAATATATAATATCTTCTTCATATGCATCATTATATTTTAGAACAGACCTATGTTGACACCCAAAAGAACAGTTGCGACGGTCGGGTAGAAATCCGGGTAGTCGATACCTGCATCCCAGACACCTGTCGTGTTGACTTCCGGATCCTGTCCACTATACTTGGTGATAGTGAAGAGGTTCTGACCGGTAAGATAGACTCGGAGGTTATCGATATACTTGTTCTCCTTGAACTTGAAGTTGTAACCGATTGTAAGGTTATCAAGCTTGATGTATGATCCATCCTCAAGATATGCGTCAGTGAAGTGACCCTTGTCAGCAATCTTGACATCAGTTCCGACCGCATCCTTCATGAAGATATTTGTAGAAACAGAGCTCTGAGGACCATAAGCCCAACGGGTTACATTGAGAATCTTGTTACCGACCACACCACGGAAGAACACTGACGCATCCCAGTTCTTATAACGGATCGAGTTGTTCCAACCGAATGTAAACAGTGGCTGAGCATTGCCGATGATCATCTTATGTGACTCCGAAGCGTTGTCAGCAGAGATATATCCACCGGTAGGAGTGTTGAACATGGCAGTTCCGTCTGACTTGTATCCGGCGAAGCTATAACCATAGAATGCACCGACAGCCTCTTTTTCTGTAAGGAGCTGGACGTTTGTGTTCATGATACCGTTCTCACCTACGCCACCTGAAGTTGTCTGAGTATAGTTGAAGCCTTTTTCAGGATCTGAAAGGCGGGTGATAAGGTTTCTGTTGAATGAGATTGTAGGAGTTGTCGTCCATGTCCAGTTCTTGGTCTGGATAGCAACGCCGCTGATTGCAAGCTCGACACCATAGCTGTCCATCTGTCCGGCATTTGCAAGAAGGGTCGGGTACTGGTATGGAGGAGTAGGAACTTCATAGTCCCACAGAAGGTCGCGTGTCTGACGATAGTAGACATCCAAGCTACCATAGATGCGGTTGTCAAGGAATGCATAGTCGAGACCAAGGTTATACTCGAACTTCTTTTCCCACTTCAAATCAGGGTTTACGTTCTGAGAAACTGCATATGTATATACATACTGGCCATTGTACCAGAATGTACCTCCGTTAGAAAGCATCGCAACAGATCTGAGATCAGATCCAAGGTTATTACCGGTGACACCGAAACCAGCACGAAGCTTAAGGTCGTTACACCAGTCCTTGCCTTCCATGAAGTCCTCACCTGTGATTCTCCAACCGAGGCTGACTGCAGGGAACCATCCCCACTTGTTGTTTGCTCCAAAACGGGACGAACCCTCGCGGCGGATCGACGCAGAAACGAGGTATTTCTCAGCGTAGTTGTAATTGACACGGGCGAAAACTGCAGCAAGAGCATTGGAGTTTCTGTATGAAGTAGCATTCAGATACTTCTTTGAAGCGTCTCCGTTTCCGATCTGATAATACTTTGCATCCTCTGTAGGGAAGCCCTTGTTTTCGATATTCTGTCCATCATAGAGGAACTTCTGATAAGAGTAGCCGGCAACGGCAGCAATATTGTGCTGACCGAATGAACGGGTATAATCTGCAGTCACCTCAAAGAGTTTGCTGTAGCTGAAGTTGGATCCACGGCCTGCCATTCCTGAACCTGTCTCATCTGTATTGATGGTTCCGTTATACCAGTAATTACGGTTATCGCCCTCTTCTATAGCACCGAAGCCACTGATCTTCAATCCCTTCACAGGCTTGATATTGAGAGTAGCCTTGATTGAACCACGGAAGAAGTTTCCATCACCATAAGATTCTTTCTGCATCATCTGCTCAACAGGGTTTGATGTACCAGTACCAGATGGCTTGAAGAAACCGTTTGGATTGGCGGAATCATAAATCGGGTATGTCGGATTCATGATAGCTGCCTGCTTGAAGTCGCCGCAGTTGAAATCATTGCGGTAGTGCATATATGAAAGATCATACTGAAGTTCAAGCCAACCGTCAAGAGCTTTCTGAGAAGCAGCGATCTTTGCAATCATTTCCTCGCGGGCGTTGTTCTTGGCAATACCCTGAGCATTCTTATAATTGAATGATGCACGATAGTTGAATTTGCTTGACGAACCGACAATCGCAATATTGTGGTTGTGTGTCATTGCAACGTCACGGGACATTGCATCCACCCAGTCTGTGTTGTATACAGCACCGTCCTTTGAAGTATAGATAACAGGAGTGACGACACCGTCAGAAAGGGTTGCCAGATTTCTGAACTCCTCAGCAGTTGCCATACCCATGTCACCATTTCTTACTGATGCAGAAGCATATCCGGAGTACTCAACCCTTGTGCTCGCAACATCAGAGAAATTGTCACCACGTTTGGTAGTGATGATGATTACACCATTTGTACCACGAGTACCGTAGATAGCTGCAGCAGAACCGTCCTTGAGAACATCCATAGAAGCGATTTCATCTGGAGAGATGTTGTCAATATTGCTTACAGGTACGCCGTCCACGATATAGAGAGGTGAAGTACCGGCACCTTTGTCGAGTGTAGAGAAGCCTCGGATCTGAACGTTGAATCCTGTGCTTGTAGGGTCGCTGGTGGTCCTGATGATGTTGAGACCTGCAACCTTACCCTGAAGCAGTCCTACCGGACTGGTCTTCACGCCGGCATTGAAATCCTCGGCCTTCACTGAAGCCACCGATCCTGTTACTTCCTTCTTCTTCTGTGAACCGTAACCGATCACCACAACGTCATCAAGGAAGAGCGCATCCTCCGAGAGGGTAATGGTTGCCGGCATCTGCGAAGCTGTAAATGTCTGAGCAGCATAACCGATGCAGCTTACCTCCACAACAGCCTCCGGTCCTGACACGGTAAGGACATAGTCACCGTCGATACCGGTTGAGGTTCCGTTGGTAGTACCCTGTTCGAGAACGGTGGCACCGATAACGGGACCTAACTGATCGACAACGACTCCCTTTACCTCATATCTGTCTTGGGCAGATACTTGTGTGCCCATAATGCATGAAAGCACGAAGGACACACATAGGGTCATGATTCTATTCATAAGAATTTCGTTTGGTTAGTAGATTGTTTTATTTATAAATGTTTCCTTAATTCTGACAATTGAGGATTATTTTGTCTTTATAAGTTTTATGGACATGGCTCCAAGAACCAGGAACAGACCTGCAACCAGGAACATTGACAGCTGTCCACCGCCGACAAGCTTGAGGATAAGACCTCCGCATGCAGCTGCTATGATCTGAGGCAGACAGATTGTTCCGTTGAAAAGTCCGAGATAGGTTCCTATGTTGTCACCCTTGAGCGAGTTTGTCAAAAGCGTGAACGGCACTGCAAGCATTGCAGCCCAAGCTACACCGATTGCGAGGAATGAGACAAACAGGATGTATGGATCATGGATGAAGAATACTGAAGCGAATCCGGCTGCTCCGATAAGGAGGCTCACGCCATAAGCGGTCTTTATGCTCTTGAACTTAGGGATCACAAGGGCCCAAAGCACTGCACCGATAGCCTGAACGGCAAAGAGGATTCCGGTCCAGTCACCGGCCTGGTTCACATATGTATCCTTCTGCTCTACCAATGATTTGTAGAGGTCAGCATCGACGCCCTTGAGGGCTTCAGGAATGTTCTGGAGGATATCAGGAATCACCCAGATGGTTTCATTCAACGCACCTGTAGTATAAGTCCACATGTAGAGGAAAGCAGCCCAGCAGAAGAACTGTACAAGTCCTACGGTCCAGAATGTAGATGGGGCTTCCTTCAGAAGCTTGAGCATTCCGGGCTTAGGATCCTCCTCCTTCTTCTGGAGATCAACGCCATGGAATTCAGCATATTCCTTCGGAGGCATCTCCTTTACCTTCCATGTCGTATAAAGTACGCAAAGGATGAGTACGGCAGCGCCGATGTAGAAGGACATCTTCACGACCGGAGAAACGCCTTCGCCTGCATTTGACATGAACAACGCGAGAACAAAAGGAAGAACGTATCCGACGATACTTCCTGCATTACAGAGGAAGCTCTGGATGGAATAAGCCCTTGCCTTCTGCTCCTCGTTCACCATGTCTCCGACCAGCATCTTGAACGGCTGCATCGCCATATTGATGGAAGTGTCCAGCAGCATCAGCATGATGAGGCCGAATATCATCGCTCCTCCTACGGCAAAACCGAAGCTGCCGGCATTAGGAAGCAGACACATCACCAGGATTGCGATAAGAGATCCCAGGAAGAGGTACGGAATACGGCGACCGAATCTTGTCCACGTCCTGTCACTGTACTTGCCGACAAGCGGCTGAACGATCATACCCATCAGCGGCGGAAGAATCCAGAAAAAGCTGAGGTTATGCGGATCCGCACCCAATGTCGTAAAGATACGACTGATATTGGCACTCTGAAGCGAATATGCGATCTGAACTCCGAAGAATCCGAAGCTGAGATTCCACAACTGCCAAAATGTAAGATTACGTTTTTGCATTGTAAGTTATGTTTGGTTATAGTTTTCAGTATATAAGTTTGCGAATATAAATATTATATATAAGACGCGCGAAATATGATTGACGAAATGTGCAATGAGTCCGACGAATGGTGGTTTTTTTGAGACGAAAGCAGTGACGGACAGGGCGAAAAATTGGATAATAGGAGCAAAATTCATAACTTCGGGCCGAAAACACGTATCTGAATGTCACGGATCAAGCATATCAGTCCTTCGTGGATCATACATCTTTTTGCTCTGCTGCATGCAATCGTGGCATTGGGCTGCCGCTATTATGGGGTTGGAGACGAACTGCTGCTGACTCTGCTGACGATGACAATGGCCCTGCTCATATGCTTCAAAAGAAACATGAGCATAGAATTCACGGCAGCAATAATAATTGTCGGCAACATCATAGGTTTCCTCATGGGAACGTTAGGAGCAAATATCCTTGAGATGTTCATATCGTCTCCATTTGCAGTCCACTCCCTGTCCACAGCCATGACCACAGAAATACTGGGATGGTCGATTGTTGCAGTTTCCAGACTCCCCCGTCCGGCCTCATCAGGCAAAGAGGACCGCTCGCTTTCTTCGTCATCCTTGAAGTGGATTCTGCTGACAGCAGGAGGCATCTTCATCATCAGACTCGGAGTCGTATTCTTCTTCTCACAATGGGAGGTGGATACCGAAGACCTGTACGATATGACTGGCCAGGTTCTATCCAACTCTGTCGCACTTATCGTACTGGTCTGTCTCAATATTCTGTACGTAAGAATGATGGGCAGACACCGGGATTCAGGTAGGACAGGAAAGACCATTGTGATATTCTGTCTGTTCATGCTGGGAACAACAGCGTTGGAGACCATTATGGTAGGGTTCGGGCTTCCTTTCAAGCCAAATGAAGAGATGACGGAAAGCATTCCTGTACTGATACCTGTGTCTTTCCTCACACAGATAGCCGTCTACTGTATCGTATACATGGTCAATTATGTAGTATCCACTCAGGCAAGGATGCACATAGAACGGGAAAAGGCCAATTCCGCTCAATACAGATATCTGAAGTTGAAAAGACAGGTAGATCCGCATTTCCTGTTCAATTCGCTGAATATCCTGGATTGCCTTGTCTGCGAAGAGAAGAACGAGCAGGCGAGCACATATATCCACAAGCTGGCCGGAATCTACAGATACATGATCAAGAGCGAGGATGAAGAAATCGTGCTTCTGCGAGATGAACTGGTGTTCGTAGGTCTGTATGTCGATCTGCTGCAAGTAAGGTTTCCGGAAGGTTTTGAGGTAGAGATTGATGTACCGGAGAAAATGATGTCAAGATATATCCTTCCATGCTCATTGCAGCTACTGATAGAAAATGCGACAAAACACAATACGGTAAGCCCGGAAACGCCGTTGCATATAATCATCAAGGCCGAAGGAGACCATGTGCATGTCAGCAACAACATCTCACCCAAGGTGACTCAGCCTCAGTCTACCGGACTGGGACAGAAATACATACGCCAGCAATATCTTGACCTCTCCGGCAAGGAGATTGAAATAGACAATGATGGCAATACATATTGCGTAACCTTACCTTTATTATAATTAAGATATGAAAGTCCTGATTGTAGAAGATGAGATTATGGCTCAGAGAAGCCTGATACGAGTCCTGACTCAGAATTTTCCAGATATGGAGATTGTAGGAACTACGACATCAGTAAAAAGCACGGTCGCATGGTTGTCCGATCCTGAGAACAAAGCGGATGTGATATTCATGGACGTCGAACTGGCCGACGGCGTCTGCTTTGAGATCTTCCGACAGACAGAGGTCAAGGCGAAAGTGATAATGACCACAGCATATGACAGCTATGCCCTGAAGGCGTTTGAGGCCGGAAGCGTGGATTATCTGCTGAAACCGGTTGATGCTGCGGCTCTGAAAAGAGCGGTCGCACGCGTCCGCATGAGCGGAGGCGGGGTGGACGTGGAAACTTTACTGAAACTTGTAGGCAATGCTCCTGCTGCAAAAAAGGAATATAAGGAACGCTACATCGTAAGATTCAACGACAGGATTGTTCCCCTGCAGACTTCAAACATTGCATATATATATTCAGAGGAAAAGAATAACTATCTGGTTACCTTTGACCAGCAGAGATATATCATCGACTCATCACTTGACGTGATAAGCGAAGATCTCAATCCGGAGCAGTTCTTCCGCATTTCCCGCAGCTGCATCGTGTCGATGCAGGCCATCGAAAGCATCATCAAGCAGTCAGGCCGCCTGCGCATCATGGCCAATCCGGAACCATCATTTGAAATGACGGTAAGCCGCTCCCGCGTGGATGACTTCCTGGAGTGGCTGGAAAAATAGACAACAGAGGCTGGTCGATTGACCAGCCTCTTGTCTTTTTATTTACGTCCGCTTGCGGCGATCATGCCGCTGAGGGTTTCGTTGAAATCCTTTGCGGCGGCAAGCTGCTCGACAGTCAGATGCATTCTGTAGCGCCAGTAGTGGCGTGAGTTTGCAGGGACGTTGATGCGCTCGGCATTCGGATCCTGGCGGCGGAGTGCGCCGTCCATCGATAGCCAGTCCTGAAGAGGCAGGATGGTCAGCATTGCTGGAGACCAGAGATGCTGGTCGAGGATCTGGCGGCAGATCCATGGCTCGCAGAAATATGGAGCCTCACCCTGGTTTCCGAGAATCATCTGCCAGAACTGGTCTGTAACCTGACGGTCTTCCTCCCACCATGCACGGATAGGGTTCATGTCATGGGTAGAAGTGGTACATACTGACAGGTATGGATAGTTTGACGGATGAGCGAATGTCTGCTCAACCGACTTAGGCATACGCTGGATCTCGAGAGAAAGGATCCTGAGGTCTGACATCACCTGAGGCACTGTAGCCGGAATCATTCCAAGGTCCTCACCACATGCGAGCATTCCTGTCGAATCGAGAAGCGCAGGAAGTTTCTGCATTGCCTTCTCCTTCCAGAACTCGTTGTTGCGACGATAGAAGAAATCCTCATAGAGACGGTCGAAAGAACCGCGACGGTATGCGTCAAGCCAGCCGTATGACTGGGTATCCTTTGCTCCGATCTTCGGATGATAGTGTCCTGTCTTACGCGGATCCTCAATGAACAGATCTGTGTTCTTCACGTCAAAACCCTGACCTTCAAGCTCATGAGCGGGATATGGGAGCGCCGGATTGAAATAACCGTTCAGACCGCTCTTTGACCAGAGAGGAATCTCCCATATGCGGAAGAATCCGAGGATATGGTCGATACGGAACACGTCAAAGTACTCTGCCATCTTCGCGAAGCGTGCCTTCCACCATGCGAAGCCGTCTTCCGCCATCTTCTCCCAGTTGTACGTAGGGAATCCCCAGTTCTGTCCGTCAGCAGAGAATGCATCAGGTGGTGCTCCCGCCTGTGAATCCATATGGAAGAGTTCAGGATGGATCCACGCATCAACGCTGGTACGGCTGATTCCGATAGGAAGGTCACCCTTGAACACGACACCCTTCGAGTGTGCATACTTGCACACCTCGGTCATCTGAAGGTCGAGGTGATACTGAACGAAGCACCAGAAGTCTACATCTGCCTTATGCTCCTCACAGAATGTAGCTACCTTCTTCTTGTTATATTTCGCATAACCATGCCACTTGCTGAAATCAGGTGTTCCGAACTGGTCGCGAAGGACACAGAAAGCAGCGTATGGAAGAAGCCAGTCGGCATTCTTCTCTACGAAACTCTTGTATGCTGCCTTGGCAGAAAGTTTCTTGAATGTCTTGTCGAATGCCTTGTGGAGGAGATCAAGCTTTGCGTTGTTCACACGCTCGTAGTCGATCTGCTCAAGGGCGTTGAGCTCTGCCTGAAGGGCCTTATATTCCTCATCCTCAGGCACTCCCACTGCAGGAAGATGCAGGAACTGAGGGTGAAGCGCGAATGTCGAGTTTGGATTGTACGGATATGAATCCTCCCATGTATGGAGCATGGTGGTGTCGTTGATAGGAAGGAGCTGGAGAACGCTCTGTCCTGTTGCGGCGGCCCAATCGACCATCTTCTTGAGATCATAGAACTCACCTACTCCGAAGTCTTCCTCGGTGCGGAGGGAGAATACAGGGATAGCCGTACCTGCGCCCTTCCAGTCGCGTCCGCTGAACTTCACCTTGAGGTCAGCCTCAACAACGGCCTCACCTGCCTCAGGAGCGACAGCAAGCCATCTGTTGTGGCCATCCTCCCATGCAACTGGAACAAGAGTATCCTTGTCTGCGATCAGGAGTTTGTATGCGAACGGCTCGGTAACGTTGAGGGCAAGTGTCCACACAGGGAACTGAGCGTCATCGAACGGAACGACCTTGCTCCACTCCTTGAGAGCCTTGCCGCTGCCGGCAAGCGCGAGCACTTCGTTAGGACGAAGTGCCGGAGCGGCAACCTTGAGAATCACATTGGCACCCTTTGGAGCCTTCTTCATCTTGGAAGCCTTGCGGCCGAAGATCGCATCCGTGAATGCTGCCGAATAGAACGGAGCATCCTCCGGACGGTCATTCCATCTGTCATGAACGGTTAGAGCCTTCGGCTCCATACCTTCCGGAAGCACGAGAGAGTGCTTCTTCCACTCCGTGCGGATCGTCTGTCCGTCACGAACCACCTCATAGCCGTATTCCGCAGCATTCTCCAGGTTTAAACGGGCAATCTCGCCCTCCCAGAGTCCATCTGCAACATAAGCCAGAGGATAGCGCTTGCCACCGAGACAAAGGACGACTTCCTCGCCCCAGTTTGTCCAGTATTCAATGCTGATACGTAAAGTCATGTTTTCTATGTTTTATGTTATTGTTGATCTATTCCTATCTTCATCTTCTTCCAGTTCATTATCGGCAGGACAAAGGCGATGACGGACGCTGCTATCCAGAACCATGAAACCGGTCCGAAATCATATACTTTCACCATTTCACCGGCAGCATTCATCACCTCCTTGGTGTTGTACTGAATCATGTATCCGCTTGTT
Source organism: Candidatus Cryptobacteroides sp. (assembly GCA_045539015.1). Taxonomy (GTDB): domain Bacteria; phylum Bacteroidota; class Bacteroidia; order Bacteroidales; family UBA932; genus Cryptobacteroides. The sequence goes on along the minus strand of JAZQEN010000078.1, from coordinate 21,856 downwards.
ATATCCTGCAGTCCAGACGCTATGTAACTGGATATTCCAACGACGCCGAGAGCGGCTCCGGTCGCTTTCCTCGGTACGATATCCACAGCCATAAGTCCAGATATGACGCAGTAAAGCATACCCATCGAAAAGCTGAACAAAGATACATAAAAGATATTAAGTACAAAACCTCCTCCCACAAAGAGGAAAAGGCATAAGGCAGCCGTACATGTCATTCCTGCAAGCAGGGCTGGCTTGACCCTGTCGCCCTTGAAGACCTTGTCGGAAAGCCATCCGGCAAGAAGCGTTCCCGCGATGCTGAACGCAACTGAATATGCCAGAGCCTGGCTTGCCTGGGCAAGCGACAGCCCCCTGGCCTCCTGAAGGAACAGCACGCCCCAGCTGTCCACCGCATTCTTGGTTATATACAGGAAGGCGCTCGAAAGGGCGATGACCCACACGCCGGGATGTCTGAGAACCATCTTCTGCAGCTCCTTTGTAGGCTTCTTGTCCGTCTTTGTGATCTTCTCTCCGGAAAGTTCCTGGACTGAAGGAAGGCCCTTGCTTTCAGGGGTATCGGACACCAGCCAGAGAATCATGGTTGCACCTATCACACCGGCCAAGGCCGCGACAAGGAATCCGAACTGCCAGCCGAGGTATCCAACCGCGCCCAGAACTATGTATGAGAAGAATTTACCAATGTCAGGACTTGTGCTGAAGAGGCTGTAATATGAACCTCTCTTGGACAGAGGAAACCATCTTGAGAGGCTTATCACTCCCGGGGCCGAACCCATGGACTGAACCATGCCGTTCAGTCCCCACAGGATTGCGAACCCAAGGAATATCACTATGGTAGGCAGCATGTTGCTGAAGAATCCCAGCGCCGCCATCAGAAGGTTCACTACGGATGAGATGAAGAGTCCCGTGGCCATGAACCTGCGGATGTTACAGTAGTCGGCGATGAAACCGTTCAGGAACTTTCCTACCGCATATACGAACATGAAGGCAGATCCCACCAGTCCGAGTTGTCCGGCCGTCAGCACCCCGCCGTCGATAAGCGGCTGCTTGAAGACGCTGATGCTCATCCTGCACACATAATACAGGCTATACGCGATGGTAGCACCCCAGAAAGTCTTGTTTCTCAAAGACTTATAGGTAGAGGCCACTTTATCTGCCGGAACCTTGTCCGCCGAAGGCTTGCTTATCCTGTAAAATGAATATAGACTCATGCTCCAATAAATCACGTCAGAGACGTGCCAAACAAAGACAAAGTTATAAAACATCAGACAATTCGCAAAATCGCAGCAACCGTTTCTCACAACTATCTGAAAACTAGCTTTTTGCGCAAATGTCCTGCCTGGCCAGCCAGGTAGGATATTTGCGCAAACCATTGACAATCAACGCACTATGCGGAACGCAATGTGCGGTATTTGACCGAAAGATATACGGTGCGGGCCAGAAGGTGGGCAAAATATGCCGCCATGAGGACATGCATGGCTATGCGCCCATATACGGTCGGAGATGAGGAGGCGACATCGCAGGAGGCTGAGGTAAAACCACCGAAGTGATTCAGTCCAAGGATGCCGACAGCCCACACCACGGCAAAGGCCACGACCGCCCAGAGCATGGAATCACGCATCTGGCGTGAAGCCGTCGCACCGATATATATGCCGTCCCATGTGAAGGCCGCGCAGCCCACGACCGGCATGAGCAGCAGCCATGGAAGATATTCGCGGGAGGCATCGATCACAGTGACATCTGAAGTCATGACCCTCAGCATGGGAACGCCTGCAAAATGATATATACCTATGAAAATCAATGCTATGGACATACTCCACACAAAGGTCCACCTTACAGATTGCCTGACCATATGTTTGTCCTGAGCGCCGATGTAACGTCCGACTAGCGCTTCGCCAGCATAGGCGAACCCATCGGTGAAATATGAGAATATCATCAGGAGTTTCATGAGGATGGAGCTGACGGCAAGCAGGGTATCGCCATACCGTGCTGATATGACAGTAAAACCTATATATATGGCGATGAAGCAGAGCGAACGTACGAAGAGGTCGGCATTCATGCTCATGAAGCGGCGCATCTGACTGCCCTTGAATATTCCGCGCAGTTCACCGGGACGCAAGGTGCTGAGGGTGTTCCGACGATAGCGCAGCAGAAGGCATACCGCAGCTACCAGAAGTCCGGAATATTGGGCTGCAACAGTTCCGGCGGCGACTCCCCCGAAGCCCATTCCTTCATAGCTCCACCTGCCGACACTGAAACCCAGCGCCAGAATGATGCTCATGAGGATGTTCGTTCCGTTTACGGTGATGTCTGCCAACATGGCGCTCACGCTGTCCTGCATGCCTATGAACCACCCCTTCAGGGCCATCAGGCTGAGGGTCGCGGGGGCCGCCCATATGCGGATAAAGAAATATTGAGAGGCCAGATCACGTACCTCAGGAGTGCAGTCGACGAACAGGAAGGCAGCCTTGACGAATATCCATTGAATGGCTATGAGCAGAAGGGCACATGAGAGTGCGATGCCGATGGCACGGGCCAGCACGCGGGCGCACTCCGTGCGGCCGCCCCGGCCATAGGCCTGGGCCGCCAGCCCGCCCGTGCCCACACGCAGGAAGCCGAAGTTCCAGTACAGCAGGTCGAAAAGCATCGAGCCTATGGCGATGCCGCCGATCATGGTGGCCGCCTCGGCATCAAGATGCCCGGCCACCGCAATATCCACCATTCCGACAATCGGAACGGTGATATTGGCCAGAATGCTCGGCACAGCCAGCTTCAATATGTCACGATTAATACTCATTCTCTTATCAGCACCCGCTGGCGCCTAAATAATTAACTCTCAGCCTTTTATAAAAACCTCGTGCCGCCAAAAGGGAGCACGAAGTTTTAGTAACTAATTGAATCACAGTAGGTTATCCGCCAGGCATCTAGCGATACTTTCCCTCTTCGTCCAGCATGCCGAGGTAAGACGAATACCTGTCATAGCTGATCTCACCGGCCTCTACGGCTTCCTTCACGGCACATCCAGGTTCATGTGTATGGGTGCACGGAGCGAAACGGCAGTCCTGGGCAGCCTTGAGCATTTCCGGGAAATAGAGAGCAATCTCTTCCTTCTTCAGGTCCACAAGTCCGAAGCCGCGCAGGCCCGGGGTGTCGACTATGAAACCATATGGTAGAGATTCCTCGACAAGCTCGGAATGACATGGGGCTGTCAGGGCGTACATTTCATAGAAAGTCGTGGTGTGCTTGCCCTGGAGGTGTACGTCCGATATTTCTCCGACCCTCGGGTCGAGCGACGGGTCGAGCGCCTTTATGAGCGATGACTTGCCGACACCCGATACGCCCGAAAACAGTGACACATAAGGTTTTGCCGGATCATATTCCTCATTGGCATTCCCGTCCGGAAGCATCCTGCCCGAAACAATGTCACGCAAACGGTCTACCCCCTGACCGGTGTGTGCGGAAACTTCGATTATCGGATATCCCGCGCCTTCATATATCTCACGGAAGGCCTCCAGCATACTCTGATGCTCAGGACCATATAGATCGCACTTGTTGAGGACGATCACAGGTGACACATTATATACCTCACATGTAACAAGGAGTCTGTCCAGAAACGGAAGCTTCACCTGAGGAAAGTCCAACGTGATTACCAGAAACGCCCGGTCAAGATTTGCAGCAATGATATGCGACTGGCGTGAAAGATTTGTGGACTTGCGTATGATATAGTTCCTGCGCGGCTCCACAGATGTGATCACAGCTGTGTTCTCCGGTGTCACATACGCAGCAAGTTCCTGCTCAGCGATGCCTTCCGGCACCTCGGCCTCAAAATTCACTACATCTCCTACAGCGACCGGATTTGTTGCCGTACTTCCTTTCAACCTGATCTTTCCTCTCAACACAGCGGGGAACATGTCCCACTCCGGCAGACGGGACAGCAGATAATGGCTTCCCGTATGCTTCACAACCGTAGCTTGTCCTTTAATAATCATTGTCCGTGACGTTCTTTGATATTCGATGCAAAGATAAAGAATTTCCGTTTTTATCATTACCTTTGTAGGATATAGAAGCAATTATTATGATCCAGGAAAACCATATTGATTCAGCCATCAAGGAACTGTTCGGCAACTTGACCTTCACGCAGGAGCCATGCGGACTCTATGACCCTCTCAGATACATGATGGATATCGGCGGAAAGCGCATCCGCCCGCGCCTCTGCCTCACAGCCTACGCCCTTTACAAGGACGCATTCTGCGAGGAGATTCTCTCGCCCGCCGCAGCAATGGAGGTATTCCACAGCTTCACTCTGATCCACGACGATATCATGGACAAGGCGGATGTCCGCCGAGGGGTACCGACAGTATACCGCAAGTGGGATGAAAACACTGCAATCCTCTCCGGCGACGTAATGTCCATCGAGAGCTACAAGCTTATTGCAAAAGCGCCGGCAGAAGTGCTTCCAAAGGCACTGGAGCTGTTCTCGAAGACAGCGGCTGAGGTATGCGAAGGACAGCAGTACGATATGGATTTCGAGGACATGGACTTCGTGCCTATGGCAGATTATCTGAAGATGATCGGGCTGAAGACGGCTGTCCTGATTGCATGCTCGGCAAAGATGGGAGCGATCATAGCAGGAGCATCGGATCAGGAGGCTGAACTTCTGTACAGATATGGATACGACCTTGGAATCGCATTCCAGATCGCTGACGACTGGCTTGACACTTACGGAGACCCTGCAGTCTTCGGCAAGGCGATCGGAGGAGACATCCTCAACAACAAGAAGAGCTGGCTGATGACACGTGCATTCGGGAAGGCATCGGAGGAGACACGTGCAAAGCTGCTCAAGGCCATGGCAATGCCGATAGCCACAGAGGAGGAGAAGGCTGCGAAGATTGCGGCAGTCAAGGCGATATATGCCGAACTTGAGGTCGGAGAAGAGGCAAAGCAGGAAATCATAAGATTCCACAGCCAGTCGCTCTCGCATGCCGAAGCACTGGACCTTCAGGCAGAGGCATATGCGCTACTGGAAAACTACGCTAAGAAACTTATTGGAAGAACGAAATAAATTCGCTACGCTCCTCGCAATGACGAAGGGAGGCAACGGCAATGACTATGATGACAATGGGAAAAAGAAAATTAGAGATCATGGCTCCTGCGGGCAATTTCGAGTGTCTGCATGCAGCGATACAGGGAGGTGCGGATTCCGTATATTTCGGAGTCGAAAAGCTGAACATGCGTTCGCATTCGGGCAACAACTTCAAGATGACCGACCTTGCAGAGATCGTCAGGATCTGCTCGGAACACAATGTGAAGACATACCTCACCCTCAACATCGCCCTCTTCGGAGAGGACCTCGAGGACATGAGACGCACGCTTGATGCAGCAAAGGAGGCAGGCATCACAGCCGTCATCGCATCAGACATGGCAGCCATCATATATGCACGCCAGATAGGGGTGAAAGTACACATTTCCACACAGCTCAGCATCTCCAACATCGAAGCACTGCGTTTCTATGCCCAGTTCGCTGACGTCATCGTGCTGGCGCGCGAGCTGAACCTCGGACAGGTAAAGGAGATAAAGAGAATCATAGACGAGGAGCAGATCTGCGGCCCGTCGGGACGCATCGTCGAGATCGAGATGTTCGCCCACGGAGCGCTCTGCATGGCCATTTCAGGCAAATGCTACCTCAGTCTTCATGAATACGGCGCATCTGCCAACCGCGGCTCATGCTTCCAGCTCTGCCGCCGAGCCTACAAGGTGGAGGACAGGGAGACCGGAATGCAGCTGGAGATCGACAACAAATACATCATGTCGCCTAAGGACCTCTGCACAATCGAGTTCATGGACAAGATCATAGACGCAGGAGTGACCGTCTTCAAGATCGAGGGACGTGCCCGCTCGGCCGAATACGTGAAGCGAGTGGCTTCATGCTATCGCCGCGCTGCCGACGCAGTATGCGACGGCACATACACTCCGGAACTCGGAGCATCCTTCAAGAAAGAGCTCGAAGAGGTGTTCAACAGAGGATTCTGGGACGGCTACTATCAGGGAGCACGTCTGGGCGAATGGTGCGATGTCTACGGAAGCACAGCTACACGCAAGAAGGCATATTGCGGAAAGATCACCAACTGGTTCGGCAAACTCGGTGTGGCTGAGATACTTGTGGAGTCCAATCCTCTCAAGGTCGGAGACAAGATCCTCATCATCGGACCTACATCTGGATGTGTAGAATACACAGTCCCTGAAATCCGAGTAGACCTGAAGCCGGTCCAGGAAGCAGGAAAGGGAGTATACTGCTCGATTCCTGTCGACTGGAGCAAGGTCGTGCCTGGCGCACGCGAGGAGGAGCTCAGCCTCTGCGGAGACGGATGCAGCGAACAGGCCTGCCGCGCCATCGAGGAGACCCGTCTGCGCCGCAGCGACAAGGTATATATCTGGCCGGAAGTCTGATACGGCTACAGCATTTCAGAACATTGGTCGGCACGCGCCTGAAGGGTAATGACCATATCCTTTATGCCGTGGCCGGCCATATTTTCATGTAAGGTAAGCGTCGCCCCCAAAGCACGGTAGTCCCTTTCATAAAATGTATCTATAACGTCCGAGACCACTTCCCTCTTGTCATCGCTTTTGGTAAGTTTGTTGAATGCGAATCCCAATGCATCCTTGCCCAGCTCCAGAACAAGGTCACCGACCTCTTCTCCCACATCTCCCAGAATTTCTTTTACGAAAGGATCCGAAGATCCTGAGGTATATTTCTGGAAACAGGTCAGAGGGTCATTGGCAGAAGTGACATTTACTATGTAGCCTCCCCAATCTTCATCCGCACCGGCGAGCAATGCATCATACTTTTCATATACGTCAGGAGCTACTCCGGCCGCATTGAAAGTCGTTGCAGGGCAGCCATGGCGGACCGTCATTTCTGCGGCAAGCCTTCCTCCCAGAGAATGTCCGGTAAACTCAAGGTCCTCGACGCCGATATTCCATCGTTCAAGCAATTCCCCGATAATCTTGTCAGCTGCAACGACCTGCGATGCATCCGAATTCAGGGCACCGTCAACGTCCTCATATGCATCTGCTATGAAATGGGCTATCTGGCTCGGGCTTTTCCAGCTTGAAGGAAAATCCGTTCCCGAGAATGCCAGCACATACCTGTCTCCCTTCTTCAGCAGGCAGCACTTGAGGCCTACGCCACCGTTGATACGCTGAAGTTCCTTCCACCCTTCAGGCAGATCGACATCCCCTTCCAGATAGGCATAATTGGCAAGCGTAGCCAGTTCTGTCATATCCTTATAGCAGGCTGCAAGATACTCAAGGTCTTCCTTGGAAAGATCCTCAAGTCCGTCCTTGAATGCCCTCAAAGCCTTCTTGCTCTGCCTGGCCATCTCTTCATCATCCGCGACGAAAGCATAGTGCAGGTCATCAAAGGAGCCTTGTTCAGGCGATTTGCCATAATGTGTAGTACCTGTTGCCAGCAATATCGAGTCCCTGACATAGAAATCGGAATAGCAATCCGGACAGCCGTTACGGCGCGGACCGGAACTGCAACCTATAAGCACCAGAAGTGCAGCGGAGATGATAAGATCAGGCTTCATGATCATGTTATATAAATAATTCCCTTAATACTCTGAGTGAGTTGACATTGGCCGATGACTCCGTATGGAACTCAATGTACCTCAAGATGTTCTCTGCTATTTCATTACGCAGGGCGCCATTCATAGGAATAAGCATCGACTCTGCAAACGACTCCTTCATAAAGCGCTCCACCATAGGGTAATGCTCCCCCACGAAAGGACAGATATCCTTGGATTCCGGCCCGAATCCCAGAACGACCGTCAGCTCCAGCAGAAACCTTATGTGGAAGTTGCTGAAATCCTTCTCTATCGCATCCAGAAGAAGGATGCTTCTGGTACACCAGTCGTACATTCCGGGCTCATCAGTACCATCCTTAAGCACCCTGAAAAGCACTTCGCTCATGAACATGGTCATGGAGTTCTTGAACATATTGCTCCTGACTCCATTGAGGGGATGTTTCGCCGAAATGTTCCTTATCGTATAGAGGGTTGTCCTGGAAGACTCGACCACATCCGCCTCGAGTATGTTCAACGGCAGAAAAAGGGACATCTGCTTTTTCCCGGCGCTGCGTACAAAAAAGCTTCGCCGTCCATAATCCCTGCTCAGGGTATGGACGACGAGCGAGTTCTCTCCGAACTTCGTGGTATGTAGAACGATCAGTTCGGTATTGGTGGTCATGGTTATTCAGATTTCTCGACTCGGCCTTCGGCCTCGCTCGAAATGACAGGGCGAAGCCATTCTGCCATTGCGCGGAGGGCCTTTCCTCTGTGCGATATTGCGTTCTTTTCTTCCTCGGAGATGTCTGCAAGGGTAAGTCCAGGATATTCGTCAGCGATGAATATCGGGTCGTAGCCGAATCCTCCGTTACCTGATTTTTCGCGTGCGATCACGCCTTCCAGCGCACCCTCGAATATCTTGATCTGTCCGTCAATGATGAGTGTCACGACGCTCTTGAAACGAGCTCTTCTTGAAACCTTCTTCACTTTCAGTCCAAGTGATTCCGCCATTCTTGCCTCTCCTTCAAGAACACCAAGCTCATACAGGACCTTGTCCATGTTCTTATTGAAGTCCTTGTCATCTCCGGCATATCTTGCCGTATATACTCCCGGAGCTCCACCCAAGGCATCAACCTCAAGTCCTGTATCGTCTGCAAAACAATCGCACCCAAGCGCATCATATAAATATTGAGCCTTCTGCAAGGAATTAGCTCTCAAGGTCTTGCCTGTTTCCGGAATATCTTCCGTGATACCGGCCTGTGCGAGAGAAACGAGCTCAAAGCCCTCGCCTAAAATTTCCGACGCTTCACGCAGTTTGCCGCTGTTGCCCGTTGCAAATACCAATTTCATAATAAAACTGCTTAAATATTACTACTAAAAACCATGACAAAGGTATAAAAAATCCCTTATTTCCGTATCTTTGTCGGGATATAAAAGAAATTATGAAACGCTTACTTCTTATTCTTGCTGCTTCAGCAGCACTCTTCATAGGACAGAACGCCTCCGCACAGTCAAAGAGCTTCAAGCTTGGACAGTGGAGCGAAATATATAATTCGATGGTAAGGGAGCTCAACCGCTCTTACGTGGACTCTCTTCCTGTAGATCGCATCATGAGGGCCAGCGTGGACGCCATGCTGAAGGAGCTCGACCCATATACCATATACATTCCGGAGGAAGAGAATGACGACCTCCAGCTCATGCTTTCCAACACGTACGGCGGCATAGGCGCCATCATTCATAAGACAAAGGAAAGCAACGTCATCATAAACGAACCTTATGCCAACTCCCCAGCCAGCAAGTTCGGTCTCACCTGCGGAGACGAGATCATAGCTATCGACGGCACGCTTACCAAAGGGCTGGAAATCAAGGAGAGCACAGACAGGATGAAAGGCAAGCCCGGGACTACAGTAGTATTCAAGGTAAAGAAGGTAAGGACAGGCGATACGGTTGACGTACCTGTGGTACGCGAGCGCATACATATGCCTGACGTCGAATATGCTGCCATGCTTGACGACACTACCGGATATATACTCCAGACAGGATTTACCGAAAACGTTTCTGCTGATATCAGGGCAAAGGTCAACCAGCTCAAGAAGCAGGGTATGAAAAGACTCGTACTTGACCTTAGAGGCAATGGTGGAGGACTCATGGGAGAAGCCATCAACATCGTTTCGCTTTTTGTTCCGAAGGGCACTCTGGTAGTGTCATCAAAAGGTAATGAAGCGAGGTCGGAGGTAAAATACCATACAACCATGGACCCGATCGATACGGAACTGCCTATTATTGTTCTGATCGATTCGGGCTCTGCATCTGCTTCCGAAATCGTAGCCGGCGCTATTCAGGACCATGACAGAGGTGTGATCATGGGTACAAGAAGTTATGGCAAGGGACTGGTCCAGTCTATCAGACCTCTGCCATATAACGGCCAGATGAAAGTGACCACAGCCAAATACTATACCCCTAGCGGCAGATGCGTACAGGCGATCGACTACAGCCATAGAAACGAGGATGGCAGCGTAGGCCACATTCCTGATTCGCTCACGAAAGAGTTCAGGACAGCAGGAGGCAGGCCGGTGCGCGACGGCGGCGGCATCACTCCTGACATCAAGCTCACATCGCCAGAATACAGCAGACTGGTATATGCACTGGTTCTCGGCGGCGTGATCGATCAGTATGTAATCGATTATTGCAGAAGACATGACAGCCTGCCTGCAGTAGATGAGTTCCACTATACCGGTGAGGATTTCGAGGACTTTATAAAGTTTGCCAAGACCCAGGACTTTGACTACCGCAGCAGCGCCAAGACGCTTTATGACCAGATGAAGAAGGAACTGGAGAAGGACGGTCTTGCAGAATCGATGACAGCCGAACTTACCGCCTTGGAAAAGGCTCTGGACATGGAAAAGGAACAGTTCCTTCGACTCAAGAAGGATGAGATCATCCCGTTCATAGAAGAGGAACTGGCAGTCAGATATTGGTTCCAGGAGGCTGGCATACAGATCCGTCTGAGATATGACGACCAGCTGAAGGAGGCGCTGAAGGCCGAAATGCCGGAATGGCTGAAGCAGAGATAGACATGGATAGAGACCTTATAGTTCTTTTTGACTTCGATGGAGTCATAGCAGATACAGAGAGCCAGTACACCGACTTCTGGAATCAGCTGGGAAAGCGATATCTGGTACTTGAAGATTTCGGTCTCACCATCAAAGGACAGACCCTCAAGCAGATATTCGAAAAATATTTCGACGGTAAACTCATGGAACAGGAGGAGATCGTCCCTCAGCTGAATGAGTTCGAGAGCAACATGTCATTTGATTACATTCCCGGAGCACTGGAATTCATGCAGAGCCTCAGAAAAGCTGGCATAAAGTCAGCGATAGTCACAAGCTCCAACGACATCAAGATGTCCAAGGCATACAAGGCTCATCCGGAGCTGAAAGAGCTGGTGGATGCAATCCTGACAAGTGAACACTTCTCCAGATCAAAACCTGACCCGGAGTGTTTCATCAAAGGTATGGAGGTTTTGGGAGGAACGCCTGAAAATACCGTGGTATTTGAGGATTCCCTCCATGGAATCAGAGCCGGAAAGGCCTCCGGAGCAAAGGTCATAGGCCTGACAACAACCAATAAGAGCGAGGCAATTGCCCCGCTCTGCGATATGGTCATAAACGATTTTACCGAAATCTCTATTCATCAGCTGACATAGCCTCTTCGGAATTCCTTGCCGCCTGGGCATCGTGTTCCTCCTGCGTATTGATACGCTGAGGTCCGCCCGCAGCCGCACGGAGGAAGGCGTCCGAACGCTTGAGGACAAAGTTTGATCCCAGATACTTCGTACGCACGTCATCGTCACCAGCAAGTGCCTCCGGTGTACCGCTCTGGAGGATGGAACCCTCATAAAGCAGGTATGCACGGTCGATGATCGCAAGGGTCTCACCCACATTGTGGTCGGTAATGATGACACCGATATTCTTGTACTTCAGTTTTGCAATGATATACTGAATGTCCTCGACAGCAATCGGGTCCACACCGGCGAACGGCTCATCCAGAAGGATGAACTTTGGATCGATGGCAAGAGCTCGTGCAATCTCGCAGCGACGACGCTCACCTCCCGACAGCTGGATTCCCTTGCTCTTGCGCACCTTATGGAGGTTGAATTCATCCAGCAGGTCCTCAAGACGCTGCTTTCTTTCAGCCTTGGTAAACTGCTTCGACATCTCCATCACAGACATGATATTGTCCTCTACGCTCATATGACGGAAGACAGATGCTTCCTGCGCGAGGTAACCGATACCCATCTGCGAACGCTTGTACATAGGGAGTTTGGTGATATCCGTGTCATCAAGATAAATCTTTCCTGCATTCGGCACGACAAGTCCTGTCATCATATAGAAACTCGTGGTCTTTCCTGCTCCGTTCGGACCGAGAAAGCCTACGATCTCACCTTGATTCACCTCCATCGACACCCCTTTCACAACTGTTCGGTGTCCATATTTCTTTACCAGATTCTCACAACGAAGTTTCATATCCAGTCTATTTTATATCAAGGCCAAAATCCTTGACAAGGTGTCTTACTTCATCATTGCCGGCCATCAGTTCCTTTGCCTTGTCGCTCGGCATATATATCTTCGGCTGCTCCACCTCATCAGGAATGACATCGACTCTGAGATAAACCTTCTGAGATCCGACTATGCTGCGGAAATTACCTTCCAGCTCGTGAAGCAGCTTTGACTCCACCCAAGCCTTCTGGCCTTCGTTGACAACCTGGAATGTAACAGTTCTTGCAGAGTCATCACCGGATATTGCCAAAGCAGTGGTAGTCAGCATGCTCACTAGTCGCGGCTTGCTTTCATATCCTTTTGCCAGTTCAGGCCATTTTGCCTTCAGGGTAGCTTCATCAGGAGCTGGTGCATCATCTTCCGTAGCTGCAGCAGGAGCCGGTTCCGATCCCATGATTGACTTCATGGAAACTGCCGGCGCTGTGCGGGCCGAACGGGTACGGCGCTCACGCGGCTGGGAAGGATGCTCCGCCTCGGCTGGTGCGGCCGACTCCTGAGGCGTCGGTTGTGGTACTGCCGGTGCTGGCTTAGGTACTGCCGGTGCCGGCTGTGGCGCTACAGGGGCAGGCTGAGGCTGAGCTAGCTGCTGAGGTGCAGGTGCTGGCTGTGGCTGAGGTTGTGGCTGAGGCTGCTGTGCAGATGTCTGCGCAGGCGCAGCAGGCTTTGCCATAAGGAAACTCAGGCGCATAAGCGCAAACTCAATATGCAGCCTTGGATTAACGCTGGCCCTATAACCTGATTCACACTGGGTTGTAACTCCCAATGCATCATATAGAAAAGCAAGCGGACATCTTTCTGCCTGCTCCTTGTATTTCACCTTCAGGGAATCAGGAAGCTCAAGAAGCGCCTCCAGTCCTCCACTCCTGGTGACAATCAGATCGCGCAGATGCGATGACAGGGCTGCAACGAAATGAAGTGCATTGAAACCCTTGGTCAGAATCTCGTCAAAGGTAAGCAGCGCTGTAGAATAGTCACCTTTAAGGAATGCATCCACAAGAGAGAAACTATACTCATAATCAAGCACATTCAGGTTTCGCAGCACGTCCTGATACTTGACATCAGTACCGCAGAAAGCGACTGTCTGGTCGAATATGGTCAATGCATCACGCATTGCTCCATCCGCCTTGTGGGCAATCACATGCAGCGATTCATCATCGATTGTGATTCCTTCGCTTGAGGCCACCATCCTGAGATTCCTCACGATATTCTCGACTGTGATCCTGTTGAAGTCATAGGTCTGACATCGTGAAAGGATGGTAGGAAGAATCTTATGTTTCTCAGTTGTAGCAAGAATGAATATCGCATGTGCAGGCGGTTCTTCCAATGTCTTGAGGAAGGCATTGAAGGCAGCCTGCGAGAGCATATGGACCTCGTCGATGATATATACGCTGTATTTTCCCACCTGCGGCGGCACGCGCACCTGGTCCATGAGAGCCTTGATATCCTCAACGCCGTTGTTTGAAGCGGCATCCAGCTCATGGATGCAATATGAACGTCCTTCTGCAAATGACTGGCACGATTCACATGTGCCGCATGGCTCCATATCCTCTGAAGGATCGGAACAGTTGATCATCTTTGCGAATATACGGGCTGTCGTTGTCTTTCCCACGCCTCTCGGGCCGCAGAAAAGATATGCGTGGGCCAGCTGTCCTCTGAGAATGGAATTCTTCAGGGTCTGGGCGATATTGTCCTGGCCTATCAATGTTCCGAATGAGTCAGGACGGTATTTTCTTGCTGATACTATATACTGAGCCATAATTGTTCGTTGGTCAACCTACAAATATAGCACTATTTTTGTAACTTTGCGCCGGATTTGCACATATAGCCTAACTAATTGACATGAGAAAAGTACTTATATCCATCACTCTTCTTCTGCTGCCGCTCCTAGCCGGCGCACAGGCACAGATAAACACCAAGAAAGTAAAGATCGCCGACTTTCCGGAAAAGGTAACTAAGGTCGTCCTGACAGGAAATGATTTCTACGATATCCTTCTCAAGGAGGAGGTGGCTGCAATATGGAGGCTTTCACCATATGAGTTCTGCACTTTGGATGAATTCAACAGACTGAAGCATGACGACAGCTATTATTTTCTTCTGACAGTCGACGGTCAGTTCAGAAAGGAGACCGAGCCCGGAATATCCTTCCTGACACTGGTCAAAGGAGGAAAGGGGGCCGGAAGCGGAATCGGAAAGATGCTCGAGGTCGTTTCTGTTCCGATAGCCTCTGCCGAAGATCCTTCGGGGCGTGAATTCGTTTTCATGCCGGTGATTCTTGACATGATTCAGAAACATACCGAAGCATGCATGAACAAGGATCTCAACGGACTGGTAGGCCTGAGCAACAGCAGCCTGAACATGTCCAAGGCCGGGAACATGGAACTGATCTTTTCTGAAGACGACCTGGCGGAAGAGGTTGACAGACCGTTCCGTGACCTCAATTTTGACTCAGACATGACAGTTACCGATGAGGGTAGCGCAGACAGATATATCGAGACTAATGCAGCCGACAAACTGGTAAGTTTCGTGGTTGCCCCTTCAGACCCGAAGCCGGGTTCATACTGCTATAAGATGCTTATCAATGCGCAGACTCACGAGCTGTACTATTTCCGCAAACACCGCATTTCTGCAAAATACGGTGCAGGATTCCTGAAGGAAGACATCAACAGAATCAATTCAAGCAGAGGAAGATAGCCGGAATGATCAGCGGAAAAGCAGATTGCGGCCTGCAATATGCCGTAAAACGCAGCGGATCGGCGGTGGGGTACTGTGCATTGAGCATCAGGTGCGGCACGCGCGACGAAGAGGGTTTCCATAATGGAATCGCTCATTTTGTGGAGCACACTCTGTTCAAAGGCACCACACACAGAAGCGCCTCTGTGATAAACGGTTATCTTGACCGCCTCGGCGGAGAACTCAATGCCTTCACTACAAAAGAGGAAATCGTTTTCCATGCAACAGTTCTGAAAGAAGACCTTGGCAAGGCAGCATCTCTGCTGTTTGAACTGGCTACATGCCCTACATTTCCCGAACATGAAATAGAAGTTGAGAAAGGGGTGGTGATAGACGAGATACATTCATATAAGGACACCCCGTCAGAGGATATCTATGACAGGTTTGAGGAAATGATCTTCAAGGGACACCCTCTGAGCGGAAACATTTTAGGTACTCCGGCATCCGTAAGAAAAATCACCCGAGAGGAACTTCTGAGATTTGTGGCGGAGAAATTCCTGCCAGGCAGGATGGCCTTTACGATAGTTGCGGACCTCGACGAGAAAAAGATGGAGAAGGATGTGCTGAAGCTTGTGAACAAGAGTTTTGCTGATGTCGATATCACGTCACATCCAAGCGAGAACTATTTCACCCCTGCAGCAGAACCTTTTGACAATACCCTCAACAAGAGGAACCATCAGGCAAATTGTGTCATAGGAGCTCTAGCACCCTCGTTGTATCAGGAGAGGGAAAGACTGGCTACAATATTGTTATGCAATATTTTAGGAGGGCCCGCCACAAATTCCATATTGAATTCCGTACTTAGGGAGAAATACGGTTGGGTATATGGAGTCGAGTGCGGATACACTCAGTTCGCCGACACCGGACTGGTTGCCATCAGCCTGGGATGTGACAAGGCAAATCTGGACAGATGTCTCAAGGCCATCGACAAGGAGATTGAAAAGCTGCAGAGCGAGGTGATGTCCGAGCGGAAATTGAAGGCAGCTAAGAAACAGCTGCTTGGACAATTGGCAATCAGCAGCGACAACGGCGAGACGCAATGTCTTTCGATGGGAAAGGGCCTGCTGGCATACGGAAAAGTCAGTTCAGGTGATGAGAACCGTGCGCTTGTTGAAGGCATCACTGCAGAAGATGTCCGTGAAATGGCGCAGAAGATCTTTGACCGCAGCAGACTGTCCAAACTGACTTATTTATAACGTGCTCACCATCATTTCTTTAGATGAAGCGAATGCGAAAGGAATCTACAAGACCATGGAAAAGATTTACAAATACATCGAAGACCACGCAACCCCACAGGGAGAGGCACTGGACTGGATCGAAAAGCAGACTCACATCAGGACAAACCATGCCCGCATGCTTTCCGGAGCACTTCAGGGAGAGCTGATGCGCATCCTTGTACAGATCTCAGGAGCTCGACGCATCCTCGAGCTAGGCACATTCACCGGATACTCGGCTGTATGCATGGCCTCTGTCCTTCCGGAAGACGGCCACCTGGACACCCTGGAGCTCAATGATGAACTTGAAGACCTTATCCTGGAAGGATTCGAGCGTGCCGGGCTGTCCGACAGGATCAGCCTGCATATCGGCGACTGCAAGGAGACGCTGATGCGCATGCGGTCAGAGCTGAATGAAGATGCTGCTCCTGAAAGATTATATGACATCGTATATATAGATGCCAACAAACGTGAATACTGCGAGTATTACGATCTGGTCTTCGATATGATCCGCCCGGGCGGTCTTATTCTTGCGGACAATGTCATATGGGACGGCAAGGTCTGTCAGGATCCCCTTCCGCAGGACAAGCAGACCCTCGGCATCGCCCGTTTCAACGACATGGTCTCAGCCGACCCGCGCGTCGAGTCGGTAATCCTCCCTCTCCGCGACGGTCTTAACATCATCCGTAAAAAATAGCAAGCCACAGCCCGCTGGCGCCTAACCAGCTAACTGTCAGCATATTACGAAAACCTCGTGCTCCCTTTGGGCGGCACGAGGTTTTCGTAAGCAGTTGTGCAGCAATAAGTTGCGCGCCAGGTTATTGTCTGGTGATTTTGGCGCCGAGGGCGTTCAGACGGATGTCGATGTCCTCGTATCCGCGGTCAATCTGGTCGATATTGCTGATTATGCTTGTGCCCTTGGCTGACATGGCGGCAATGAGCATAGCGATACCTGCACGGATATCCGGTGAGGCCATCTTGCCGGCACGGAGCTGATAGCGGTGATCGTGTCCGACTACCACAGCCCTATGAGGGTCGCAGAGGATGATCTGCGCTCCCATATCTATGAGCTTGTCCACAAAGAAGAGACGGCTCTCGAACATCTTCTGATGGATCAGCACCGTTCCCTTGCACTGGGTCGCCATCACCAGGATAACACTCAACAGGTCAGGCGAAAGGCCTGGCCATGGAGCATCCGCTATATTCAGAATCGAACCGTCGAGGAAAGAATCTATGACATAGCTTTCCTGCTCTGGAACATACACATCGTCACCACGGCGTTCAAGCTCAACACCCAGCTTCTTGAACACATCAGGAATCATACCCAGTTCATCATAGGCAACATCCTTGATGGTGATGGAACTGCGGTTCATTGCAGCCAAAGCTATGAAGGATCCGATCTCGATCATATCGGGAAGGATCTTGTGCTCCGTACCACCCAGAGACTCCACTCCGGTGATCGTCAGGAGATTGGATCCGATTCCCTCGATCCTGGCGCCCATGCGCACAAGCATCCTGCAAAGCTGCTGGAGATATGGCTCGCAGGCTGCATTATAGATGGTGGTAACACCTTTTGCAAGGCAGGCAGCCATAACTATATTGGCTGTACCGGTCACAGAGGCTTCGTCCAGAAGCATATATTTTCCCTGAAGGGACTTTCCTTCCGGAACATGGAGATAGAAGGCCTTCTTATCATGGTCATATTCCTGATCTGCACCGAGATTCATGAAACCTATGATATGGGTATCTACCCTGCGGCGGCCGATCTGATCTCCGCCCGGCTTAGGGAAATATGCCCTGCCGAAACGGGCCAGGAGAGGTCCTACTACCATTACAGAGCCACGGAGCTTTGCACACTTCGCCACAAAGTCCGAACTCATGATATAGTCACGGTCAATCTCGTCAGCCTTGAATGTGTACACACCCTTTTCATGTCGGGTGATCTCCACGCCCATTCCCTCAAGCAGGAGAATCAGGTTCTTGATATCCAGAATCTCCGGAATATTGCTGATGGTTACCTCCTCCTTTGTCAGAAGCACTGCACTTATGATCTGAAGCGCCTCATTTTTGGCACCCTGAGGTCTGATTGTTCCACTGAGCTTATGCCCGCCTTCTACTATAAATGAACTCATATATCAATCTTATCATTAAAAGACACTGACTGCACGGACGTAGCAGAAACTGTCCTTTCTTTCATCGCTTGGATAGAGGAAATCTGCCCGCAGGATATATGCCTTCTGCTGCTTGCATGAGGTTGAAGACCAGTAGAACTTCTTCAGGTGGCCAAGAGAGAACAACGGCAGCAGGCCTTTGCGCTTGAGTGTGGCATTAACCTTTTCGCGCACATCCTTCCTTGTCATGAGTTCCTTCAACTCGTCAATTGACGGAAGATACCACCCGTCCCCGCGGTATGCACACCACGCAAATGCAGGATAATTATCCCTCCACCCATCAAGTTCCATCACTGCTCTGAGGTTGGCGGCGCCATCAGCTTCATCCGAAACGGCCGTATCAACAGCCTGCGGCATCTGTTCCTCGACACACCATTGCAGGAGAACCTGCTCCAGACTTATGATCTTACCATGCCTTCCGGTCATATCTACCATAAAGACGACACCACGTTTGCCATCTACGTCATAGTAATCACCGACTTTCCAGGTCCTCTCTTCAGTATTCGGAACAGGAGGCGGAGTCGGCATAGGAGGCGTCGGCACAGGAGGAATCGGTATAGAAGGCGCATTCTTCATAGGCTTGCCCGTCCATGAGGAAAGGTTACTGACCAGTTTGTCAAACTGAGCGGTATCCTGCGAATCTATACAATCAATCCGACCGAACTTGAAAAGGAACCAGCCCTTCATCTGTGACCCCTTCAAAAGAACAGGAATGACCTTCTTGTCAGTATTCTTCGCATACATCACTTCATCCTTGGCCCACGGAGACTCAATGGAATTCTCAGACAATGCGAACAGAACATAGGAAGAGTTGTCGATAGCAGATATGATCTTATCCTCAAACTCATCACCGCTCTCGACGCCATTCAGGTCGAACCAGAATGACAGGTCTGGAATCCGGCTTCTGATAGCATTGAAAAGAGCTACCACCTCATCCAGATCTTTCCTCGAATAACTTATAAAAATATCATATTTCATATCAGACGATATTAATTATATATGCTCTACCTCAGGATGGAGTTCAACATCAAATTTAGTCTTTACGGATGTTATGATGCGTTTTTCCAATCCGATTATTTCCTCCGGATAAGCCTCTCCGGTATAGTTTACGATCACCAAAGGCTGTTTTTCATACACAGCAGCGCCTCCGCTGCGGCGGCCCTTCCAGCCGCACTGCTCGATCATCCATGCTGCGGGGACTTTCACCATAGGAGATTTCTCGACTCCCTCCGGTCGCTCGAAATGACAGTGGGAAATGTCGCTCGAAACGACTGTTGGAGTGTCGTTCGGATCAGCTATGATATAGTGCGGCACCTTATAGTCCGGGCCATGCTCGGCTTTAGCGGCAGCCTCAATGCGCTGAAAATGTTCAAGGCTGATGACAGGATTCTTGAAGAAACTGCCGGCGCTCCCCATGACCGAAGGCTCCGGAAGCTTCTCTTTACGGATCTGGATGATGACTTTGCGTATCATGGCGGGGGTGAGAGATTTCTCCACTCGCTGCGCCCGGTCGAAATGACAGTCAGAAGGACGGTCGAAATGACAATAAGCTGCATCACGAAGATGGCCGTAGTCCAGTCTTGGCCTCGGCTCACGGCTTAGTGCAAACACGACATGGGTGACTATGTAGCGGCCCTTGATCTCAGGATCCTTGAAGACGGAATCCCTGTAGCCATATTCACACTCATCCACGCTGAAGCTCACAAACTCCTCCTCAAGAGTGTCATAGCAATAAACCTTATGGATCACATCCTTGACCTCAACACCATAGGCCCCGATGTTCTGTACTGCAGACGCACCAACCTCTCCTGGAATGTATGACAGATTCTCCACTCCCCAAAGGCCTTCCTTGGCAGCCCAGGCACAGAAATCGTCGAAGACTACTCCGGCGCCGACGGAGACCAGGACTGGAGGGAAAGATTCTTCGCTTCGCTCAGAATGACATGAGGGGTACGGAGAGCATGTGGATGTTTCCGGGTCAGCTTGACTGCCGTCCAGGATTTCTATGAAGTCAATCTTGGAGTGCAGGACCGTGCCCTTGAAGTCGTCGGTGAAGAGCAGGTTGCTGCCGCCGCCGATGTGCAGCACCGGACGGGCCAGTTCCTCGAACTCTATGTCCACAAGGTCAGCCACCGAATCATATTCCATGAAACAGCGTGCCTTCACCTTCATTCCGAAGGTGTTCATCTTCGTCAGATCCTTATAGTATTCGGTCTTTATCATATTGTATAGATCCCCGGTCAAGCCGGGGATGACGGGGTGTCAAACTGGGGCAACTATCCTATTTCCGCTCCGTTGCAGAGAGTTTCCTGAGGAGTGATGAAACGCATCTTTCCGTCGTTCTGGCGGGCCATGAGGATCATTCCCTTGGACTCGATGCCACGGATCTTGCGTGGTGCAAGGTTGGCAAGGATGCATATCTGTTTGCCTACCATCTCCTCTGGAGAATACTGTTCGGCGATGC
This sequence comes from Candidatus Cryptobacteroides sp., assembly GCA_045539015.1. Taxonomy (GTDB): domain Bacteria; phylum Bacteroidota; class Bacteroidia; order Bacteroidales; family UBA932; genus Cryptobacteroides. The sequence continues at coordinate 1,156 of JAZQEN010000078.1, read as the reverse complement.
CTGATACAATAACTCTCTTGTCGATGCCTGTGTCAATGGTAAGTTTCAGGAGCTTGTCAGTCTTAGGAACACGCTCTGCCTCGAGGACTGTCGCTGTCCTTATGTCCATCTTCTGGAAGTCGTCGAATGTGCACTCTTCCTTCTGCGGTGTCACCACTGCTGCTTCCGCGGCCTTTGCTGCTGCTTCTCTTTCGGCGCGGATCGCCTCAAGGCGTGCGATCTGAGCGTCTACGACCTCGTCCTCGATCTTCGCAAAAAGAAGGGTTGCAGGGTTGAGCTGGTGGCCTGCAGGGAGGATGGTTGTCTTTCCGAGGTCGTCCCAAGAGAGGGAGATTGCCACGTCGCTACGCTCCTCGCAATGACGTGAGTCTGCACAATGTGTTGTATGAAGTGCTGCACCCTCGCCTGCCTTGTATATGTTCTCGCTTGTCGCACCTTCCTCGCCTTCGCGATGGTCTGTACCCGCTACGATTCCTACGTTGAGGATGCCACGGAGCTTCTCTGACGAGAACGGAAGGAACGGCTCGAATGCGATTGCAAGCGAAGCGCAGATCTGGAGAGAGACATTCAGGATCGAAGCAGTCCTGTCCATATCTGTCTTGGCAACCTTCCAAGGCTCGGTGTCAGTAAGATACTTGTTTCCGAGACGTGCGATGTTCATAGCCTCCTTGAGCGCCTCGCGGAACTTGTAGCCGTCAAGATACTTCTCCATAGCTTCACGCAAAGGCTGGATCTGAGCCAAAGTCTCTGCATCCACAGCCTCAGGCTTGAGGTCAGCAGGCACCTTGCCGTCAAAATACTTATGTGTAAGAACCACAGCACGGTTCACAAAGTTTCCGAGGATTGCCACAAGCTCACTGTTGTTGCGCGCCTGGAAGTCCTTCCATGAGAAGTCGTTGTCCTTTGTTTCAGGAGCATTGGCTGTGAGGACATAGCGGAGAACGTCCTCCTGTCCAGGGAACTGCTCGAGGTATTCATGGAGCCATACAGCCCATCCGCGTGATGTCGAGATCTTGTCGCCCTCAAGGTTGAGGAACTCGTTTGCAGGGACATTGTCAGGGAGTATGTAGCTGCCGTCAGCCTTAAGCATTGAAGGGAATACGATGCAGTGGAACACGATGTTGTCCTTTCCGATGAAGTGGACGAGCTTTGTGTC
>JAZQEN010000077.1:0-8870 GCA_045539015.1 Candidatus Cryptobacteroides sp. | reverse complement strand
ACTGGGACCATGGAAAGAAGATGAAATAAAAAAGGGAGACGTCGTGCTGGTTCAGGACATCAGAGGAGCCTACCTTATCCACCGGATAATCAAGATAGACGGTGACCTGATCACACTGATGGGCGACGGCAACATAGGCCTGAAGGAAACTGCGCATATCAAGGACATCATCGGCCTCATGTACAGCGTCACAAAGAAAAGGCGCACATACTCAGTCAAAAGCCTGAGATGGCGCCTGTATTCATGGTTCTGGAAAGTACTTAGACCCCTCCGACGTTATCCTCTTGCACTTTGGCGTCGCCTGCATCCGCAGCAGCCTCTTCGATAGCCTTCTGCTCCTGCAGCTTCTTCCGATAGGCATCCATGCGCTTTTTCCAAGCAATCTGCTTGGCGCGCTGCTCCTTGGCCTTGCGGGCCTGCAGAGCCTCCATCTTCTTTTCCAGATAATTATCAGCCATAGGACTATCTGTTGTTATAAGCCTCCAATGCCTTTTCCAGCACAAGTATAGCCCTCTGCAGGTCATCCTTCTTGAGGACATAGGCGATACGGACCTCATCCCGGCCAAGGCCAGGAGTCGAATAGAAACCGCTGGCAGGAGCCATCATTACGGTCTCACCCTCATAATTGAAGTCAGTAAGACACCATTCGCAGAACTTCTCCGCATCATCCACCGGCAGTCTGGCTACCGTATAGAAAGCACCCATCGGAATCGGAGAGTAGACCCCCGGGATCCTGTTCAATCCATCAACGAGGCATTTCCTGCGCTCAACATACTCTTCATATACCTCGGATGCATATTCCTCGGTTCCCTCAATTGAAGCCTCGGCAACAATCTGACCTACGAGAGGCGGGCTGAGACGTGCCTGACAGAACTTCATTACTGCATCACGCACCGCCTTATTCTTGGTTACAAGGGCACCGATCCTGATTCCACACTCAGAATATCTCTTCGAGACAGAATCTATCAGAACCACATTATTCTCTATACCCTCCAGATGGCAGGCAGAGATGTAAGGGGAACCTGTATAGATAAACTCTCTATACACCTCGTCAGAGAAAAGATACAGGTCATGTTTCTTGACAATATCCTTGATTCTGTTCATCTCCGCACGGGTATACAGATAACCGGTCGGATTGTTAGGATTGCAGATGAGGATAGCCTTGGTACGCTCTGTTATGAGTTCCTCAAACTTCTCTACAGGAGGCAGTGCAAAACCGGTCTCGATTGTCGAAGTGACTGACCTGATCACAGCACCAGCTGATACTGCAAAGGCCATATAGTTGGCATAGGCAGGCTCAGGGACGATGATTTCATCACCCGGATCAAGGCATGCGAGGAAAGCGAAAAGCACAGCCTCGGAGCCGCCGCTGGTAACGATGACATCATCCGGATCAAGCATGATGTTATACTTCGCATAATATTTCACCAGTTTCTCCCTCAGGCTGAGGAATCCCTGGCTAGGACTGTACTCCAGCACTTCACGACCCACATTATGCAAGGCATCAAGAGCCTTCTGCGGGGTCGGCAGGTCAGGCTGACCGATATTAAGGTGGTAAACCTTCACTCCCCTTGCCTTCGCATCATTGGCAAGGGGTGTGAGTTTTCTAATTGGCGACGAGGGCATTTCCCCGCCTCTGTGAGAAATTTCAGGCATTTTTCTTAGTTTCTGTTAGGCTCATCCCAAACCTTTGTCTTGGTGCAGACAAGAGCAGCCTCCTGATCTCCTACAGAAAGGATAAAATCTCCCTGCTCGAGAGTCCACTTGCCGTAGTAGTTTACGAAAGCAAGATCATTTACTGCAACCTTGAACTCGCCAGTCTTTGTTTCGCCAGGAGCAAGTTCGACCTTATCAAACGCACGCAGACGACGCACATCCGGAGTCGAGCTCGCATAGAGGTCGCTTGAGAACAGGAGGACGCTTTCCTTTCCAGCAACATCACCTGTATTGGTAACGTCCACAGTTACAGTAAGCTCATCACCTGCCGAAAACTTCTCAGCTGAGACTGTCATGTTGGAATAAGCGAATGTAGTGTAGCTGAGGCCATGTCCGAAAGGCCACTGAACGTCCATCACAGCGTTATAGTTGTAAACGCCGGACATAGTTGTCTGATTTTCAGCTGGCTTATAGTCATACACTGCAAACTTGTTAGTATATTTTGGATATGTGAACGGCAGTTTAGCGCTGAAGTTCTCCTCGCCGCAAAGCAGAGAAGCAAGCGCGTCACCACCATAGTTTCCTGGAAGAAGCACATCAACGACAGCAGCTGCCAAAGGCTCGATTTCGTTGATGATACGAGGGCGGCCCTCATTGAGTATCAATACTATAGGCTTTCCTGTAGCAGCAAGAGCCTTTACAAGATTCTTCTGGTTGGCAGAAAGGTTGAGATCAACATCATTGCCCGGAGTCTCGCAGTATGTATTTTCTCCGACACATGCCACGACCACATCTGCATTTCTTGCAGCAGCGACAGCCTGATTGATGCCAGTGGCCTGGTCAAACTGCCAGTTTGTTCCATTGAGATCGTACTCGACTCCTGCCACATAGGTAACATTCTCGAACTTGGCGTCGAGAGCTTCATATATCGTATTGTACTGTCCGGTGAATTCCGGTCTTGAAGCGCCATGTCCCTGCCATGTGTATGACCAACCTCCGTTGAGGGTACGCATTGAGTTGGCGTTAGGTCCGGTAACAAGGATTCTTGTGCTCTTGTCAAGCGGAAGGATGCCATTGTTCTTCAGAAGGACTTCTGATTCAAGGGCTGCCTTGTATGAAAGTTCAGCATGAGCCTTACCGCCGAACTCCGGATAGTCTGCAAGTGTAGTATTAGGCTGCTCGAAAAGTCCGAGTCTGAGCTTCAGGCGAAGGATTCTGCTTACAGCATCATCAATACGCTCCATCGGCACCTCACCCTCTTCAACAAGTTCCATGAGATCGATGGCAAACTGGCACTCATACGGAACCATTGCCATATCGATACCCGCATTGATCGCCAGTTTCACGGCCTCCTTCTTTGATGAAGCCACGCGCTCACGAGTATAGAGATTGTTGATGTCTGCCCAGTCTGTTACAATCATTCCGTCCCATCCAAGATCTTCCTTCACCCAGGTGGTGAGAAGTTCAGTATTGCAGTGGAACGGCATACCGTTGTTGCTTCCCGAGTTGACCATGATAGAAAGCGCACCAGCCTCCATAGCTTTTCTGAAAGGCTCGAAATGCTTTTCCCTAAGCTCTGAAGCCGCAATCGAAGCAGGAGTACGGTCCTGTCCTGTAACAGGAACACCATATCCCATGAAATGCTTCGCACAAGCTGCTATATTGTATGGGCCGACATGGTTAGGATCATCTCCCTGCATACCTTTCACCTCGGCAACTGCCATCTCGGCATTCACATATGTATCCTCGCCAAAGCTTTCCCACATACGCGGCCATTCAGGATTACGGCCAAGGTCCATAGTTGGAGAGAATGTCCATGGAACGTTTGCCGCACGGCTCTCATAAGCGGTCACCTTACCCATATTGTAGGCATGTTCCCTATTGAATGTAGCTGCGATGTTTATCTCCTGAGGGAAAAGTGTTCCTCCAAGAACATAGGTCACACCATGAATATGATCCAGACCATAGAGACAAGGGATACCTGTAGCCTCAACTGAAATACGATTGAGTTCAGTAATGAATGTATTGTAATCCTGAGGAGTCTGCGCGACATCACCTGGAGTATTGAGCACAGATCCGATCTTATGGACTCTGAGTATTGAGTCACCGGCTGCCGTCAGATCAATTCTATCAGCGATAGCGGTAGCAGTGATCTGTGTCATCTGTCCTACCTTCTCTTCAAGGGACATTCCCTTCAGGATTTCTTCCACCCTCTTTTCAATCTGCTCATCCTTCGGGATAGCAGTCTTCTGAGCGGACTCCGCACATGCCGCAGCAACGACAGCTGCAATGGCAAGATAAGCTAAGGTTTTAAGTTTCATATCAGTTATCGGTTATTAATTATGTTTTTCCGCATTATCACTCATTCAAGCATACAATCTTACAAATGTAGGCATTTTTCAGCAGAAAACTCCACCATTATTCGAGTTTCTTTCTAGAAATAAAGATTCCTTACATCTATTGACTCCGGGGACATGGAATTGGATTCTTCATATAATGCAGAATATGATTAAACAACACAGACGGGAGTAACATAAGTTACTCCCGTCTGTAAAGTTATCTGTTTGATTTCAAACAAGTTACCTCATTAGTATTCCTCTTCGTTGAAAAAGAAATCGTCCTTGGTCGGATAGTCCGGCCAGATATCTTCGATGCTCTCGTAGATTTCGCCGTCATCTTCAAGTTCTTCAAGGTTTTCCACTACTTCGAGAGGGGCTCCCGAGCGTGTTGCGTAGTCGATGAGTTCCTCCTTTGTTGCTGGCCATGGAGCATCCTCAAGACGGTATGCAAGTTCAAGTGTCCAATACATAGATATATAGATTTAAATTATTAATAATCAGCGATTTTGTATAACGCTCTGTTTTTTGGGGCGGCAAATATAGACAAAAAAAATCAATACTGATGTTCTTTTTGCTATTTTTGCACATATTTATGTAAAAACAACAGCGCGGCAGGGCACAAGTTCCATACCATGCAGTTGATATAGAGAGAAATAATATCCTTTTGACATACAATTCAAGCAAGATGGCATACACAAAAGAGGAGCGCTACGACGAAGCTACGACAGCTGCGATTGCAGCACACTACAAGGAAATACTCAAGTTGCTCGGGGAAGACCCTGAGCGTGAAGGACTTGTAAAGACTCCTGAGCGAGTGGCAAAGGCATTGCAGTTCCTGACCCATGGCGAACACCAGGACGGCGCGGAGATTCTCCGTAGCGCAATGTTCAAGGAAGAGTATCAGCAGATGGTCCTCGTCAAGGACATAGAACTGTACTCTACGTGCGAGCACCATGTCATGCCTTTCATAGGCAAGGCTCATGTGGCTTACATCCCTAACGGTACCATTACAGGACTAAGCAAGATTGCCCGCGTAGTGGAGACATTCGCCCGCCGGCTTCAGGTGCAGGAGAGACTTACGACCCAGATACGTGACTGCATCCAGGAGACTCTCAATCCGCTCGGCGTGGCAGTAGTCATCGAAGCATCACACACATGCATGACCCTGCGGGGTGTGCAGAAGGCCAATGCGGTGACTACCACATCGGCCTTCAGCGGTATCTTCCTTAAGGATGAGAGGACCCGTAATGAGTTCCTTAACCTGATCAGATAGATCCCCGGTCAAGCCGGGGATGACGACGGGTCAAGCCGGGGATGACGACTACCCTACTTCAGGTAAGCATCTTCTACGACCTTGGCACTTCTGGCAATGAAGTCGCTGAGGTCTTTTCCTTTAAGCATTCCGTTGGAAAGGAGTGCAAGGTCAGTGATCTGCTTGAGAAGATCCTGCGAGCCCTGGTCATCCTTGTCAGAAATGACCTTTGTCACGAGAGGATTTTCCATATTCACGACCACGTTGTACATCTGAGGCATCTCGCCGTAGAAGTTCATACCTCCGCCAAGAGCCGACATTTCGCGGTAACGGCGCATGAATTCGCTCTGGGTGATGATGATCGGAGCAGCGTGCTCTCCAAGGTTCTCTGGCTGAACGCTGAACTCCGCATCTGTAGGAAGTACACTCTTGAAAAGAGTCGAAATCTCCTCTCTCTGCTCATCCGAAAGCTCAGGTTTTGACTTATCCTCCTTGATGATAAGGTTGTCAACGGTATCCGAGTCCACACGGGCAAATCGTGAGTTCTCGATCTTGCTTTCGAGCAGCTGCACGAAATGGCTGTCAAGATGGCAGTCCATCAGAAGCACATCATATCCCTTTGCCTTGGCAGCCTCGATGAAAGAATACTGACTGTCAACATCAGTTGCATAAAGGAACACGACCTTCTTGTCCTTGTCGGTCTGCTCCCCTTCTATCGCCTTCTTGTAATCATCGATACTGAAATACTTGCCTTCTGTAGTCTTGAGGAGGGCAAACTTCATCGCACGCTCGCAGAACTTCTCGTCTGTAAGCATACCGAACTCGATGAAGAGCTTGAGGTTGTCCCACTTTTCCTCGAGCTGCTGACGCTCGTTCCTGAAGATCTCATCCAGACGGTCCGCCACCTTCTTTGTGATGTACGTAGATATCTTCTTCACATTGGCATCGCTCTGAAGGTAGCTTCTGGATACGTTGAGAGGAATGTCAGGAGAATCAATCACACCATGAAGGAGTGTAAGGAACTCAGGCACAATGTTCTCGACCGAGTCAGTCACGAACATCTGGTTGCAGTAGAGCTGTATCTTGTTGCGCTGGATCTCTACATTGCTCTTTATCTTAGGGAAGTAGAGGATACCCGTAAGGTTGAAAGGATAGTCCACATTCAGGTGGATATGGAAAAGAGGCTCATCTGCCATCGGATAGAGGGCCTTGTAGAACTCGTTATAGTCCTCATCCTTGAGGTCAGCCGGCTTACGGGTCCAGAGAGGTTCTATCTTATTGATAATTTTATCCTTGTCAGTGTCGACATACTTTCCGTCCTTCCACTCCTGCTCCTTTCCGAAGATCACAGGCACAGGCATGAACTTGCAATACTTGTTCAAAAGGCCTGCGATGCGGTTCTTGTCAGCGTACTCCTTCTCATCATCAGCGATATAGAGCGTAATGACAGTTCCTCTTTCAGCCTTGTCACACTCTTCCATATCATATTCAGGGGATCCGTCGCAAGACCATTTCACGGCCTTTGCGCCTTCCTTCCACGAGAGGGTCTCGATGGTCACTTTCTCTGCAACCATGAATGCAGAGTAGAATCCGAGACCGAAATGACCGATGATGCTGCTGAGCTGGTCCTTGTACTTCTCAAGGAACTCCCCTGCTGACGAGAATGCGATCTGGTTGATGTACTTGTCAACCTCATCCTCTGTCATACCGATACCATTATCAATGATCCTGAGGGTCTTGGCAGCTTCGTCAAGTTCGATACGTACTGCAAGATCTCCAAGTTCTCCGGTAAATTCACCGGAGGCTGCAAGGGCCTTCATCTTCTGTGTAGCATCCACTGCATTTGCCACGAGCTCCCTTAGAAAGATCTCATGGTCCGAATAAAGAAACTTCTTGATAACCGGGAAGATGTTCTCGGTAGTTACTCCTATTTTTCCTGTTGTTGCCATAGTATTTTATTTAATATTGATTCATAAAAAAGGGGCCGTCCGCAAGGACGACCCCATATAGTCAATTTATGTTCCAATGCAATTATGCTGACATTTTGTCACTTACTTATACATGAACCTCTTGATACTCATCTTAGGAGTCTTCTCGAACGGCTGTTCCATCCACTCCACCTGAGTAACCTTGCTGTAAGATGGCATAGACTTGTTGACCTCACCCATGAGAGTCTTCTTGTACTCCTCGAGATCGACGCCCTCTGCCTTTACCTTCTCAGCATCGAGATATACCAGAGCAACCAGCTTTGTACCTCTGTCGACTACAACCGACTCGATCACGTAAGGCTGATTGTTAACTGCAGCCTCGATCTCCTCAGGGTAGATGTTCTGGCCGTTTGCAGAAAGGATCATGTTCTTGCTGCGGCCCTTGATGAAGATATTGCCCTTCTTGTCAAGAAGTCCGAGGTCACCTGTACGCATCCAGCCATCCTCAGTGAATGCTGCCTTTGTAGCCTCTTCATTCTTATAATATCCGGTCATAAGGCTGATACCCTTGGCCTGGATCTCACCTACCTTATTATATGGATCCTCTGAGTCGATACGGATCTCAACAGAATCGACACCCTTTCCGCATGACTTAGGGACGAACTCCCACCAATCTTCATACGCCATGAGAGGAGCGGCCTCCGTCATTCCATAACCCACAGTAAACGGAAGCTTGAACTTCTTGAACCACTTCTCGACATCAGGATTGAGCGCAGCACCACCCATCACGATCTCTCTTACCTTTCCCCCGAAGGCTGTAAGAAGAGTATTGCGCACCTTCTTGAAAATGAGCTGATTGATACCAGGGATAGCACAAAGCACCTTCATTGCCGGCTTGTTCACTACAGGAGCCACCTTGCTCTTGAATATCTTCTCCATTACAAGCGGAACTGTAATGACGAGATATGGCTGAACTTCCTTCATTGCTCCAAGAAGAAGTGCAGGAGTAGGAGTCTTGCCCAGATAATAGACCGATGATCCTCCGCAGAGCGGATAGATAAGTTCGAACATCATGCCGTACATATGGGCCATAGGGAGCATGGAAACGATCTTGTCCTCCGGATATGAAGTGAGTCTCTTCTGACCGAATTCAACATTCGCGGAGATGCACTCATAACGGAGCATCACACCCTTAGGCGCGCTTGTTGTTCCTGATGTATAGTTGATTATTGCAAGCTCCTTGTCGTTGTCTGTAGGATAATCCACATCAGCTGCTGTGAAGCCGTTCGGATACTTATCTGCAAAGAGAGCATCTATATTGTCGTTAGCCGCCTGGATCTCAGGAGTCGCAGCATAAAGAAGCGAGAAGTCGCTTGAAGAGATGACGGCCTTCACTGTCGGCATCTTGGCGATGTCAAGCTTTGCCCATATGTCTGAGTCTGTGAGAAGGAGTGTGCTCTCAGAGTGGTCCACAAGAGTATTGACGCTATTCGGGTGGAAGGCTGCGAGAATCGGAACAAGACCCGCCTCGTATGTATTGGCAGCAAAGAATGTCACGCCCCAGCGTGCAGAGTTCTTTGCGCAGAGGGCAACCTTTTCGCCCTTCTTGAGTCCGATTGCTTCAAAGAACAAATGGAACTTTGCGATCTGGGTAGCAAGTTCGCCGAATGTAAACAATTCGCCACGGTAGTTTCC
>JAZQEN010000076.1:0-4235 GCA_045539015.1 Candidatus Cryptobacteroides sp. | reverse complement strand
CGGGTCGAATTTCGCCCCGAAAAATCTGCCGTTTCGGCAGGCGTCCTGCACGACAGAGCCTGGTGCGATCAGCACCAGGCCGGCAGGGGCTTCGCCTCTGCCGCTCAGGATGCCTGCTGTCATCGAAGCGACGACACCGCCCTGGGAATGTCCCAGGAGCGCAATTTCGGTGACATAGGGGAGTGATCTGGCATATTCCCACATAGCCAGTGCATCGGCTATTTCCTTCTCGATGGTCATATGCTGCATCTCGCCTTCGCTTTTCCAGTGGCCCCCGAAATCGAAACTTATCGAGCCGATGCCTCTTCTGGACAGTTCTCTGGCCAGAGCAGGGATCGGCACGATGTTGCGGTTTGAAAATATGCCGTGCATGAGGATGACCATTGGACATTTATCCGTCTCCTTGTCAAATCCTTTCGGTAGCCTGACTGTCATTGCAAGGCCACCCTGAGGGCCTCTGACCTCGAATTCTCTTGCACTCGATTCCATTACAAACGTAATGCAAAGAAGTAAGGTAATGAAGCGTTTCATAGTGTGTGTATCATATGTTTCATCTTATGACCAAAGAAGTCCTTATCGTCAAGGTAGCTGAAGCCCAGTCTTTCATATAGTGCCTCTGCCTCAGGTTTATCCACGTCTACTATCAGTCCGACCCGGCTATGGCCCTGCTCGGCGGCACGCGCAATCTGCGCCTCAAACAGCTTTGAGCCTATGCCCCTGCCACGGTAATCCGGATGTACACCGACCGAGTCCAGATAGTACTCGCCGGCCTCAGTCTCCTGCAGTCTGGCAAATTCAGAATCATCTCCGAGCGCATCTACTATCGGCTGCTTAAGCTTCTGATAATCAGCCCCGTCATATCCGCACATCGCTCCGACTACGCGACCGTCTGCTTCTGCGACATATGTATGTTCATAACTATATATGGTGCCGGGAAGCGCCACAATGGCAGCTACCGTCTCATGCAACTCTGCGTATGAGATGCCGTTGGATGCCATTATATCTTCTACCGGCCATGCCATCATCAGGAGTTCTGCAATCACTGGTGCTTCGTCTTTCCGGGCTTCACGAATTATGGTATTTTCCATGGTCATTTTATTAACAATGTCACAATCTTTTCCAGCCAGCTACGGTCGGTCTCATCGAAACATGCAAGTTCCTTGCTGTCTATGTCGAGGACTGCCACGACTTCACCGTTCCTTATGATCGGAACTACTATCTCGCTTCGGGAAAGGCTGCTGCATGCTATGTGACCGGGGAAAAGTTCCACATCAGGTACCACAATGCTTTCGCCTTGCTCCCAGGCAGTTCCGCATACACCTTTGCCATAAGGAATCCTTGTGCATGCCACCGGCCCTTGGAACGGTCCGAGCACCAGCTGGCCATCCTTTACTATATAGAATCCAGTCCACCAGAACCCGAATGTTTCGTGAATCAATGCCGCCATATTGGCCATGTTTGCAATCTCGTCAGTCTCACCACCAAGCAACGATTCCAGTTGCCTGTACAGCATCTCGTATTTGTCTGTCTTCTCCATACCCGCAAAGTTAACAAAAAATGTTTTGCATTATGCCTCGCAGCTATATCCTCTGGAATAGTTCTGTCATGGTCACATAACATCTTGAGCACCAACAAGATGACTAGTAACACGGTGGGTCGTTTTGCCCCACCGTGTTACTAGACAAACAATTACAACTCAGAGAGTTACGTGTCCATGTGTAATTGATCCTGGACTTTCCCTGTCATCATGAGACTTCACCCTGTCATCGTGAGCGTACTCTCTGTCATCCTGAGCGGAGCGAAGGATCTTTTATCCTTATATTTCACCCCAATCCCGGAAATTATTTAAATTTGCAGTACAAAAAACGTAATGATTATGAAGATAGCAGTTCCAACAAGAGACGGACGCGTTGATGATCATTTCGGCCACTGCGCGTATTATACGATATTTGATGTGATTGACGGCAAGGTCGCAGGAGTCAGCAAGCTGGCTTCGCCGGAGGGATGCGGATGCAAGAGCGGCATTGCACCGATTCTGAAACAGATGGGTGTTGCAGTGATGCTTGCAGGCAACATGGGACAGGGTGCGAAGAATGTACTCGAAGCTCAGCGCATAGAGGTGATAAGAGGATGCAGCGGCGATGTGGAAGAACTCGTTGCCGCATATCTGGCAGGAAACATCAGGGACAACGGAGAGGTCTGCGCACACCACGACTGCCATTAGTGACCTGCAGAAAAAACGACTTTAAACAATGACAGAAAAGGAAAAGATGCTGGCAGGAGTGACTTATTCTGCCATTGATGCACAACTGCTTGATGAACTGAATGCCGTCAAGGAAGTCATTCATGACTATAATATGATGCGTCCTTCCGACAATGCAGGACGTCTGAAACTTCTGAAAAGCCTGCTCGGTCATATCGCTGATGACGAAATCATTATCAACCAGCCGTTTTACTGTGACTACGGCAAGCAGATCTCAGTGGGGAAGCGTTTTTTCGCAAACTTCCATTTCACAGTACTCGACGAGGCGAGAGTGACCATCGGTGATGACTGTTTCATAGGGCCGAATGTCAGCATATACACGGCTTGCCACAGCACCGATCCTGTCGAAAGGAACACCCGAAGGGAATGGGCAGAACCGGTCACTATCGGTGATAATGTATGGATAGGAGGAAGCGTTACAATCCTTCCTGGAGTGACCATAGGCGACAATGTCACCATCGGCGCCGGCTCTGTAGTGACTAAGGATATTCCAAGCAATAGCGTTGCAGTCGGCAATCCATGTAGAGTAATCAAAAACATATGAATATGAAAGCAATCAAGGCAATCCTGGCAGTGGCTATGCTCTCTCTGCTGGTATCTTTTACTCATCCTGTTCCGAAGCAGATGGCCAGCCATGTTGCAAAGGTCGAGAGCGAATGTTCCGATTGGACAGAGAAGGATTGGGATAAGTCAAATGCTAAATTCAACAGACTGATAGAAGATTTTGAAGAGCACTATTCAAGCTTCACAAGCGATGAAAAGGATATGGCTTTCAAGGCAATAGGCAAGTACAGAGCGCTTCAGGTCAAATACAAGGTAGATCAGGCAGAAGGTGCAATAAAGGAATTCGGAGCAAGAATTCCATCGTTGGTGGAAGGTTTTCTCAGTGCTTTTGAATAATCGGATGAATATGTATCAGTTTCAATGCGACTATAACGAGGGGGCTCATCCTCGGATCATGGAGAGACTTCTCCAGACCAATCTTGAGCAGACTATAGGATATGGTGAAGATCATTACTGCGCAGAGGCACGTGAGGCCATACGTAAGGCCATAGGCAGACCGGACGCCGATGTGCATTTTCTTGTGGGCGGTACTCAGGCTAATGCTACGGTGATATCTTCAATTCTCCGTCCATATCAGGGAGTCCTCTGCGCGTCGACCGGTCACATTAACGTACACGAGACCGGAGCCATAGAGCATGGCGGACATAAGGTGCTTGCAATGGAGGCCGAGAACGGACTGCTCGCAGCAGAACAGATCCGCACTGCCATGCAGCTACATCTGGCAGAAGACGGTCCGGAACACACCGTGCAGCCCGGAATGGTATATATTTCATTCTCGTCTGAATTGGGCACTGTATACTCGCTCAGGCAACTTCGGGAAATCAGTGCTGCATGCCGCGAGTATGGTCTTCCGCTGTTTATAGACGGAGCCAGGATGGGATATGGACTTGCATCGGAAGGATGTGACGTGACTTTGCAGGACATCGCTGAGCTCGCAGATGTGTTTTATCTTGGCGGAACCAAGCAGGGAACATTGTTCGGTGAGGCGGTAGTGATCCTGAATGAAACCCTCAAGAAGGACTTCAGATACTACATAAAGCAGAATGGGGGAATGCTGGCGAAAGGCCGCCTGCTAGGTATCCAGTTCCTTACCCTGTTTGAAGATGGGCTGTATTTTGAGGTATCGCAACATGCTGTCAGTCAGGCATTGAGGATACGGGATGCATTCAAGGCAAAAGGATTCGAGATGCTGGTTCAGAGCCCGTCAAACCAGCAGTTCCCGATCCTGGACAACGAGACCCTCGGACGTCTTTCCGAAAAATTCCTCTTCTCCGTATGGCAGAAAGTAGACGAGGATCACACGGCTGTGCGTTTCTGTACAAGCTGGGCTACACGCCCTGAAGCTGTGGATACTCTTCTTGCCGAACTCTAGTTGTCAGAAATGAATATGTGAAGTCGGAGGCCAAGC
>JAZQEN010000075.1:0-5934 GCA_045539015.1 Candidatus Cryptobacteroides sp. | reverse complement strand
GCCGGAAGTGCGCGCCCATACACTGAAGCGATATTCCTTGCCTTCCTCCACACCGATGCCGAAGAATCCTTCATTCTCCAGGCCGGTGACAAACGCCGGATGGCCGGGATAAGCAAGACGCACATAATGAGGATTCCTTTCAAAAGGACCGTCATCACAGATGGTGACATTGCCGAAGACATCCCAACCCATGAAATGATCGTCGAACTCGAACGAACGGTTCTTCACCTTCTCGGCATACAGACCGCCGTCTGCCGCAAAGTTTATGTCCTCGAAGAAAAGGCCATACATGGTACCCGGAACAGGAATTCCTTTCTTTCCTGCATCAAGAATCATCAGATTGTCCTGGCTTTGCGCTGATACATTGACAGCAGAGGCAAAAACTGCTGCAAGCATAGATTTTAAGAGAATTGAAGAGTGCATAAAGTATAGGTTTGCTGCCAAATTTAATAATATATTTTCGTTTTCCCAGTTACATCTGTCCATTATACAACGAAATGTCACTACACTTTGTCCGTTATATTTATTTCTATAAATTTGTAGACTGTAAGTAAATAAACTGAATTATGAAAAGATTCTACACAGTTAATGGAATCAGGAGTATTCCGGAAGAAGAAATCGGTCTCATAGAAGAACAGGCAGGAGAAGGTAATCCGCTGGCATGCTACAAACTTGCACAACTCCACCTCGCATGGCATTTTGAAAGTGACTATGCTGAAACTGCACAGGACCTCCTTAAAAAGGCCCAGCAGGGTGGCATTGCAGATGCTGATGCTGCGATGGCTCTTATGTATCTGCGCGGTGAAATCGAACCATACAACCCTTCAGAGGGAGCCAGACTGCTGGAGAAGGCTGTCAATAATGAAAGTGGCTATGCAGCCTTCACTCACCTGTGCAATATGATCTATGGCAGGTACGGATATACGAAGAATCTGGAACTTGCCATTCGTATATTAGATTCGTTCCTTGAAGTGGAGGAAGATCCATATTGGTACATGCTGAAGGGAGATGCTGTCTATGAATCCGGTAGACGTGAAGAGGCTGTATATTGCTATGAAAAAGCGCTTGAGGGAGGATTGACAGAGGTATACTCCGATCTGGCAGTTGCCAGAGGGCTAGACCCGGACGGAGAATTAGTTGACTGGGATGCATATGAAGATACACTTCAGGAAGGAATGGAATGTGAGGACATGATGTGTCTGCATTTTACTGTCCTCAATAAGTGCTCTGAATATGACGAGTGCGATCCTAACGATGACGAGAGCAGAAAAATGTACCGTGACTTCATAGTAGAAGGACTTGAAGCATGCGCTGATGACAATATCGTCGCTTCTTGTGAACTTCTGGGAGATATATACAGAGAGGGACTGTACGATGTTCCTGTTGACTTGATAAAGGCATGGAAATCATATACCAAGGGATCTCAGTATTATAAGGGCTCATGCTTTGAAAAAATGTATGACATGCTGCTTTGTGACGAGATCAAGCTTGGCAGCATGACTCAGCAGGAAGCAATGGACCTCTGCGCAATCAACGGAGCAAGACTTCACAACGATGCCATGATCCGAGCTACAGCAGAGGCATATATGGGTGGCAGACTGACACAATTCGCAGGCGAGATAGAGATGTACCATCTTCCGGCGTACAACGCTCTGCCGGAAGATGATGAGTTCCTACCTCATTAGCCATTGAACCATCATTTCCAACACTTCTGGAGCGAAAGTTTCCTCGATGTCTCTATACTCTGAGACAGTGCCGGTCTGGCAGTGCTGGAACAGATGATTCACCCCATCTACAGATTCAATCACATTGATATCATTTGCTGGAAGTCCTTCCCGGAGGGCTTCCAGATTATTTTGACTGTCAACCTGTATGTCCTTGGTACCGTTGAGAGCCATGACCGGGCATGAGATTCGGCCCAGAAGCGGACGTATGTCCAGAGAAATGAAATGTTTCATATAAGGCATTCCGATCTGGGAGACTACGGCCATATAATTCTGTTTCAGACTTTCCGGAAGATCATAATCCTCTGCATCCGGCATTGGCTTGTCATTGACTGACGCATCAAATGCGGCAGCGAGCAGCCTGCAGTATGTCTGAGCAACATCCTCCTGAAGTCCGGCTTCGAGAAGCGCAGTTCTGTTCTGGTCCAGCAATGTCTCAGCACCTGAAATGACCATTCCTGCCAGGCTGATCACGAAATCTACCTTGCCTTCTGAAGCAAGCATCAGGGCTATCGTTCCTCCTTCGCTGTGGCCGAGGACTCCGACCTTGCCAAATCTTTGTCTTAGGAGCTTGACGGCAGCCTCTGCGTCTGTCTTGAAATCTTCTGTAGTGCATGCGTTCAGATCGCCCTCATATCCATTGAATCCGCGGTCATCATAACGCAAAGTGGCTATTCCTGCACGAGCAAATGCGTCTGCGATGACGGCAAATGGCTTGTGCTCAAAGAGCTCCTCATCACGATTCTGGATACCGCTACCAGTGACCATAACTAATGCCGGGGTATTGGCTGAGTGGTTTTCCGGAAGAGTCAGTGTGCCGTTCAGAACGATATTCCCATTAGAGAATGTCACCTCTTCAGTCGAGTAGGGGAATGGCCCTTGAGGAGTCTGGGGGCGTGACGGCTTGTCTTCTCCTGGAGTGAGTGTCAGAGGCAAGGAAATGCCCATCTGGGTAAATGTACCCACAATTTTGTTCAGCATGAAGACTCCTTCATAACTGGCTGCAAGAGAAGGGATCCGTACTACAATCTTTCCCATGCCGACTCTATCGATCTCGGCAGGAATTCCCTTGGCTCCCTGGTCTGGAGAATCCATTGTGGGATTGTCGTCATCAAGATGAAATACAAGAGATAATTTATTCCCCTGTATATCCAATTTTCCGGACCATGTACCTGTCTGAGCATCTGCTGATTGAACTGCTGCAATCAGCAAAGCCACCATCATAAGAAGTCTTCTGTGCATATTTACATCATAGTCTGAAAGGTTCACCGCAAAGTTAATCAAATTTGATCTTGCCGGAAATATTTATGATAAGAAATGGGTACTTGCATGACTCTCCCACAGCACCGTTCCCAGCAACCAACTGAGTGACTGCAACTTACGCAAATGTCCTGCCTGGTCAGCCAGGTAGGACATTTGCGTAAACTATTGATTGTCAGCTTATTGCCAAGAACGGATCTTTATCTGCTGGTTATATATTTGGTCTTGAAACCAGGATTGAATTTGATCTGGACATAATCCAGTGCCTTACCATCTTCATCGTATATGTCGACATAGAATGTGCCGCCATATGCATTGCCCTTGTATCGCATTCCGTCAACGTCTGCCATTTCCTTGATAGTCAGAGGAGTATCCCCAGTGCTGAATTCCGCCCATGCACCTATATCCGACTTCTGTCTTCCGTTCGCCTTTACCTCCCACATCTGTCTGCCGTTGTCATCGCCGAGGTACTTGAGTTCTGTCTCGAAAACATCTTCATAGCTGATAGTCCAGGTATTGTCTCCTGTCTTGGCGATCTGTGTGTATTCCGGCATATTACACTCGCCATAATAGTGGTAGTTGTAGGACTCGTTCAAGCCATAAACTTCAGCTTCAGCAAAAATCCATACAGCTCCATCCTCATGAAGGGATTTTCCTTTAGTATCGACAGTACAGTAGATGTTCGCCTCTGCCGTATCCTGATAACGGTATATGTCGTCGTAGATCACCTCAAGCTTTCCGTAGAACCTGGTGTCAAGTTCCTTTTCGCTGTCCGGGAGCTGAAGATATGCATCGAATGCAAGAAGCGACTCAGTTATCTCTACAGGAGCTACTACGTTATAAGTGAACTTATATGATGCGTAAGCAATCAGATCATTATTAGTGACAGATGTATCATCGTTTGAATACACCTCACATGCAGCTACCGCCATGCATGCCATAAATATGAATAATATCTTTCTCATAATCAATCTGTTTTAGAATCTGAAACCAACACCCATATTTCCTCCCATCGATGCTGTTCCCACACATGTCTCAGCAAAGAAGAAGGCCTTTCGGCCGATAGATATTCCGATAGGGGTGAGCTGGGCAGCAGGAGATACAAAGACCTCTCCATCAAAGAATCCGACGTAGAGACCGAGGCCTACACCGGAATACAGCCTTACATATTTTGAATTTACATACTGGAATCTTGCCATCGGTATCAGATTGAATGCAGCACCGCCTTTGACAATGTTTTTATCGCCATTGAGAGGATCGGATAAAGTACGCCACATTCCGTTGACACCAAGATTGAATGCGAGAGAGAACCATCTCTTGTAGTGAATGCTGAACTCGGCTGAAAGGATGCCTGTCATGTATTCGCTTTTGATCTTTGGAGAATACATGTTCCCAAGATCAGGGAACATCTGGATAGCACAATCACATCCACCATAATAAGGATTCAGGAACATCTCAGAATCCATCAACGGATATCCGCCATAACCTACTCTGAATTCATACTTCCAAGGATATCTGCTCTTGAACTTCTGTTCTCCGGACAGTCCCTGTGCATTCATCGACACCCCAAGTGTCAATGCCAAAAGAAACAACAGGATCTTCTTCATAGTCTTAAATTTTACAACCTCGTTATAGATGCATGGTTAAAGGAATTCGTTGCACGGCTTAGTATTTTCCCATGCAACGAATGATCAATATTTATGTTTTGAGTGGTTCGTTCAATAATCAGGGGAGCTTGAATATTACAGGGAAGACATATGAGACCTTTACGATCTCTCCCTTGTCATTCTTTCCTGGTGTCCAAAGCGGAGATTCGCTGACTACGCGTGCCGCTTCCTTGTCGAGCTCCGGATTTACGCCTCTCAGCACCTTTACATCGGCAACGTTTCCGGTTTCGGTTACGGTAAACTGTAATGTAACCCTGCCCTGAACCTTTGACTGACGGCATTCCTCAGGATACCTGAGATTCTCGTTTACCCACTTCGTGAACTCATTTGCATCACCGCCATTGAAGGTGGGCCTTTGTGTTACTTGCTGGAACGGCACTACCGTCTTGGTCTCATTCGGATTTTCCTCTGTAGTAATCCTGATTGTGCCATCAGCCTCTACATAGCCTTTCGGATTGGCCGGAAGTGCTGCTATTTCTTCGCTGCTTGCCTTCTTTCCGTTTATATAAACGTCAGGAACCGGTTTTTCCTCGTTCTTCTTTGACGGATCTGTAGTGATGACTATCACGCCTTTGTCTGTTTCATATTCCTTCAATGCCTCCGCGTTCTTGAGAACCTGCATTGAGGTGATTTCGGCAGCAGAAATGGTATTGAGGTCAAATCCTGCCGGCATTCTCTCGCCATTCACGACAATGACCAGATCATTTGTGCTGACTTCGGTCTGCTCCTGACTCGCATTTATTTTGCCGGTGACATAAGGACCGGTTTTAGTGATGGCTGCGCTAACTCTGTTGTTGTCTTTAAGATATGCTACGATCACTACGACATCCGGGTCGTCTTGTGCTGCCTTATTCATCATTTCCTTTGTTACGATCGCTCCATTGTGCATGTAGATGTTCTGGTTAAGGTCTAGTCCGGTGTAGCAAACCTGGAGTTCCTTGCAGTCACTGTCGAAATAAATGAGTGTGACTGTGTTGTCTTCCTTGTCGACAATGAATCTTCCTTCGCGCAGATTCCTTTTTGTAAAAGGATTTTCTGGTTCCGGTAAAGATTTTTCACTATCTTTGCCCATGAGAGTGTCAGCCACAGCTTCAGGCTGCTGGTCTTCATACCGGTAATCTACCTTCGTCTCAGCAGTGGCTGCCAGAGAGATTCCCACCAGAGGGATGACGTAGAGAGCCTTCCAGACGCTCATACGTGATGACTTTTTGTTTAACATCATAGTAATACGTGCTTTAAGTGTACTGTGATTAAAGCTGTTAGCAACTGAGTAGCCGCTCTTG
>JAZQEN010000074.1:0-13326 GCA_045539015.1 Candidatus Cryptobacteroides sp. | reverse complement strand
TCACAATGAGGACACCTGGAACGTCTGATTTTACCCATAAAAAAGTAGTTTGATGAAACGTGTTTCATCAAACTACTCATAAAATTTTATATTTCAATTACTTATATATACTTTCACCAACTGTTTTTGGCACCATTACCTATAAATATAGTTCTCTGGTAAGTCGTATATCTCCATACGATCTATAAAAACCTGACACATTTTTAAAAACATCCGGCCGATCTTCCCAAGAGATCGGCCGGATGAACCATAACCCTATTATTAACAACTAAACTAACCGTGACTGAGATATTTCAAACTGCGTGCCACAAAGTGTTCAGTTGTAAAGTTCCTTTTCTGTAAATTCTCCAAGTTTCTGATATTTTACGTACAGCTGGAGATATTTCTTATGGTTGTCGTGATCAGGATGGTACTCCTTGGCAAAGCCTGAGTTCATGGCTGCTATGGCATCCTCGACCTTAGGATATACTCCTGCCGCAGTCGCTGCAAACATCGCAGCGCCAAGTGCACATGCCTGGTCTGTGTTGCATACCTTTATCGGCATGTCAAGCACATCGCTCATCACCTGCATCACGAAAGGAGATTTCAGAGCAATTCCTCCGATTCCTATCACAGATTCGATCGGGCATCCTTCCGAAATGAAGCGGTCTACGATGGCCTTGGTTCCGAAAGCCGTAGCCTCGACAAGGGCACGGAAGATAAGCGGCGCAGTCGTTCCGAGTGTAAATCCTGATATGGTACCCTTGAGAAGCTGGTTCGCATCCGGTGTCCTGCGACCGTTTATCCAGTCGGTAGCCACCATGGTGCTCTCCTCCAGCGGAATTCTTTCGGCCTGAACGGTAAGTTCTGCCATGATTCCATCGCAAGTCGCATCAACAAGTCTCTGCACCCGCTCCTCGGAAAGTCCGGCCTCAACGCCAGCTTTCGGAAGAATATTCCTTACAGGGAATTCCAGAACCCTGCGGAACATGGCATACACATCGCCGAACGAAGACTGCCCGGCCTCAAGACCCACCATTCCAGGTATCACGGAGCCATCCACCTGACCGCATATGCCCTTGATCTGCTTATCACCCACTTCTTCATATGAAGCAACCATGATGTCGCAGGTCGAGGTTCCAATGACGCGCACAAGAGTCTTTGGAGTCACTGCTGCACCGACAGCACCCATATGACAGTCGAAAGCTCCTCCCGCAACCACCACATCGGTGCTGAGTCCAAGCCTATGCGCCCATTCCTTGCAAAGCGTTCCGACAGGCTTGTCAGCTGTCTCTGTCTTGTCAAACATCCTTGCGCGGAATCCGGCCAGCTTAGGTTCGATAGCCACAAGGAACTCTTCAGGCGGGAGACCGCCCCAGCTCTCATGCCACATGGCCTTATGGCCTTCAGCGCAACGGCTGCGTACCACTTCATGAACATCTTTTACCCCTGTAAGCACAGCAGGGAGCCACTCGCAATGCTCCACAAGAGAATAAGCCTTCTCAGCAACTGCCGCATTGCTCCTGAGCACATGCGCCGCCTTCGCCCACAGCCACTCTGCCGAATATATGCCGCCTTCATACTGCGAATAATCAATGTCAGAAGCCTTGCACTTCCGGTTTATCTCTGCCGCCTCCTTTACTGCAGTATGGTCTTTCCAAAGAATGAACATCGCATCCGGATCCTCCTCAAAGCCAGGAAGAAGCGAAAGAGGTGTGCCCGCCTCGTCAGTAAAGACCGGAGTGGAACCTGTGGTGTCGAATGCAATTCCGACCACGCCAGCAGCAACTTCCGGAGCACATTTACCCAAAGCCTCGCGAACACTTGCCTCCAGCACTTCGAGATAATCCTTCGGATGCTGTCTCCACTGATTGGCGGCAGGGACACAATACAGCCCCTCCTTCCAACGAGGATAATACTTTACGGAAGATGCAAGAGTTTCACCGGTATGTGCATCCACTACAAGAGCGCGGGCAGAATCTGTTCCATAGTCCAGTCCTATGACATATTTCTTCTCCATTGCTGACATAAGCTATCTTTTTAATTGTATGTTTATCTCTTGAACTGCTGATTTATATTGTCCGTCCCCATCTGCTTCCACGCATATGGTAATCCCCGTCCACAGACGTTTCGGATCCTTGCCGAAATAGTCAGGATCATAGCGGAAGGTGTATTCTCCTGTCTGGATTGCAGGGCCGGAAATGAGGACCACACGAGGGCGGACGGACGCATGGGCGTCACTGAGAGCGTTGCGTGTAGAATCCACAAACACCGGCATCAGCGTAAACTCGTCTCCCTCACAGACAGCATTTATCTTAATATGTTTGTCCGGATCATAGACGAGCATCTGTCCGTTCAGTTCGGCAGACACATACTGCATCCGCTTGCCCTTATGCTCGTCATATCGTTCCTTTGTCATGCGGACCATTTCCTCATCCTGATACCAGAACTGCTCGTGAGGGTCGGAGGTTTCCGTCCCGTCCTCGAACCAGCGGGAATATCGGCATCCGCCTTCAGGACGCGGGTCGGCCAGGGCCTTGGCGATGAACGCCGCCATATACTCCTGAGTCTCCTCGCACAGGTCGAAATGTCCCTTTCCGGCATCACACAGGAATGAAATCCTGCTGCCGGGATACATCATCTGGAAGGCCAGGGCCGGCAGGAGGCGTGCATCCCACCATTCGTATTCACCCATGACCATCAGGCCCGGTATCCTATCGATATTTCTTGTCCTTCCCCACTCCACATTGGCGCGGCCGTAGCCGCACAGGTTGGTGCGAGGGGCATCGCCATGATATGAGATTATGCACAGAGTGCGGTCCGGATTCCATGCCGCAAAGTTCCACGGGAATGTGGCCTGAGCCGAATGGCCGAACGGGATCACCGGAGCCGAGGCGATTTCGGGATGCCCAGTGCCGTCGGCAAATCTCTGCATTATCATCTCGAATCTCTCCTGACATCCCTCCGAGACATCCCAGTTCTGCGATCCGCGCTGGACGAAAGCCATGGCCACGCCAAGGCTGTCCATCTTCCGGCAGAAGAGGTCGCTGCGGAACAGAACCTCCTCGGTCATGTTCTGATGGCAGTAAAGCACCGCCTTCACCTCCTTATGGCCTCGAGGAAGACGAATATATGCCCTCTCCCCCTCCTCTCCGAAATGGAAGTCAAAGGCTGCGGCATCCGCCACAAGCAAAATCAATGAAACCAGACTGATCAATAATCTTTTCATCATTTCACAAACTCAATATTCTCGACATGCTCACCGACGAGGATGCGCCCCATGTCGCCGGTCTTGTACCACGCCGGCTTGCCCGGCATGTCGTCGGAGATCACCTGACCGTTTATCACGAGATTCTCAAATCTGATGTTCTTCACCTTGCGGTCCTCGCTGTAGCCGTAGATCACGGACATCTCCTCGCCGGAACCGTTGTATGTGACGTTCCTGAAGGTTATGTTCTCGATGCCGCGTCCCGGAGCGAGACAGTATTTCCTGTTGAAGAATATCCTGATATTCACCAGCTGTCCCTGACGGAAGTCCTCGATCCTGATGTCTTCAAAGAGGATGTTGCGGATGAGATTGTCATCACCGGCGTTTATCGCCATGCATCCCTGGTAGTCGATCTGTTTCTCCTTATGGTCAAGAATGTCGATGTTTCTGTAGACAAGATTCTCGATCACATCCGGATCCTTGACATTTCCATGGATGCCGATCATTATCGGGTGGGCGACATCCGCCCAGAGAACGCAGTTCTCGGTCAGGATGTTGCGGCATGAGCCTGTGAATCCCTTGCGGGTCGCATATACTGTGACGCAGTCGTCAGACGTGCGGGCGAAGCATCCGTCATAATGGACATTCGATGACGCAAACACATTGAGTCCGTCGCCCCATCCATATGAACTGATGACCTTTACATTTGTTATCCTGACCCCGTCAGAGCCGCCCACAGGGCACTGTGTGGATATGATTCCGTCTACTTCGACATTCTTCGAGCGCTGGACATACACTCCCTCGCCTCTTCCAGAAGGATGCACTATTCCACGGCCCTGGATCTTGACATCGGATGCATCGACCACGTGGATGGTTCCGCGCACCACAGCGCCTCCGGCAATATATACAGTCTGTCCTGAAACAGGGAAAAGAGTGTCGATCTTATGAAGTCCCGGTCCGAAATAAATCACATCCTTACGTTTCTTTGCCAGCTGTTTCCCGTTCTTTATCCTGACGCCGTCTATAGGATTGTTTGTGTCAATATCATTTGCAAAGAGATGAAGATTGTGGAATATGTCACCATTCACCTCGACAGAAAGATTGCGCGGACGGTCCAAAGT
Source organism: Candidatus Cryptobacteroides sp. (assembly GCA_045539015.1). Lineage (GTDB taxonomy): Bacteria > Bacteroidota > Bacteroidia > Bacteroidales > UBA932 > Cryptobacteroides. The sequence goes on along the minus strand of JAZQEN010000074.1, from coordinate 9,018 downwards.
GAAAGTCAAAGTGCTGCCGTCAACGACCGGGTCTATTCCATATGAAAGCGGACGCACCCTCGCGGTCTCGATCGGACCATTGTCGTACGTTACGGAAACCTCCACCTGACCCTCAAAATCAAAATATCCGAGCGATGCCTTCTCGACGCAATGTCTGGTCTCGCGTACCTCGTCAACCTTGACCATGTAGGTCGGAACATCCTGCCACTCTCCGCCGGGCACACGAGCCTTGACGGTAAAGTCCTCCTTCATCTCCACTCCGTCCGGCGCAGGATATACGGTCAATCTATTATGAGCACCAGACGTAAGGCTGATACCACATGCAAGAATACATAAAACCAAAAGTCTTTTCATACACAATCATTATTTTCTGCAAAATTAGACTTTCTGCAATATCAGGTGACACGCATTTGTAACCGTTGTCGGGGTGATTTGTAACATACTTTACATATCCTCGATTGACAATTCCTTCAATTCAAAGTGGTATTGTTTGAAATCAGATTTGGGAAGAGCTTCGACTTTCGCTTCAAGTTCGCTCATGCTTATTCTCTTCGGATTACGTTTGATCTCTGCTGCCACAGCCGTATGGTCAAACTCATTCAAGGCAATCATATCGATTTCATTCAGACCTTTGCGATCCCACCAGTTACCGACCTGAGTATATATGCCGGTTTCCATTGTCTTTGCCTGAAAATACTGCTCCAAGGTCCTTCCGCTGAACTGCTCGTAATTCTTGCCGATATTCTGCCGGATCAGAGCAAACTGCTGGCGTTCTATCAGAGACTGGTAAGGACAAATGAACCTGAACCAGAAGCGAAGGAACTGATCCGAAATCTCATACGCCGTAATCTTACTGTTAGGCTTTGCCAAAACAGGCTTCATACGAGAAATCATATTATAGTTCTTCTCAAGATTCTGAAGATAGACACCCATATCCTTCTGCATCGCACCATCTATATCCCCTCGTCGGGTCATACCCTCCGCGATCATCTGAAGTATTGAGAAATAGGTGGTACCCTCATCGCTGAACTCCTGGTTTACAATATCTCTTCCCTCCGTAAGGAAATACGAGTCCTGACGACATACATAGTTGAGCATCTTTTCCTTAGTATAACACTGAGCATCCATCAGGAGCTCTACATACTTTGCTACCCCTCCTGTAATCATATACAGGCACAAAAGGTCCTCATTGCTGTAGTTCGGGGAGTGATCTGCCATGATCTCCTTAAGAACAGCAATAGTAAACGGTCTCAGGGTAAACTTGGAAGTAGGCCTTCCATACAGAGGTTCATTCTCATCCTCAAAAATCCTTTTCATCAGAGACTGAATGCTGCCCGAGACAATCAGATTCAGCTTTGACTCTGTGTGATATCTGTCCCACAAATCCTGAATCTCACTGAAAATTGCCGGATTGATCTTATGCAATGTCTGGAACTCATCGAAAACCACAGTAAAATGGCGGTTCACAGATTCACGCATAATTACCTCAAAAAGGTCTCTGAAATGCGTAAGATTGCCATAAACATGTATTCCCAACTGATCCTCCAGACTCATCTGCAGCTTTCTGCACAATACAGCCTCATTATCCTTCGATATAAACAGGTAAGCATACTCACGTCCATCCATAGCATGCGTAATCAACGACGTTTTTCCCACACGTCTTCGTCCCATAAGAACCGTGAATACCGCACTCCTTTCAGCCTGCACTTCATTCTCCTGAAGAATCTGCATCTCATTGACTCTGTCGTAGAACCTCATAATATAAATGACAATTAATATAAATGACAGTTAATATAACAATGCAATATTACAAAGATTTCTTATCTATTGCAAGTTTATTTAATGCAGGACACCGCTTGTGCGACTTTTGAACGATTTCTGCACAAGCGGTGACCAAAATCTGCATTTTGATGCGAAAATCAATATCGCTTGGGCGGGTTTGAGCCGAAAGTCGCCCAAGCTGTGTTTCATAGGTTCTTCAGACGAAGGAGGGCTTCGATGTAGTAGTAGTCGGCGTAGATGATCGAGTAGTCGATCTCGGAGCCGGCAGGGCGATGGCCTGTCGAGTGGAGGAGGAACGACGGGTTGATGTCACCGGAACGGTAGTTTGAGTGGAGGGATTCAAGCATCGCCTTGGCGTCATCGAGATATTTCTGTCCCTTCTCGCCGCCCACATAGCCTGAAAGCTCGATGAGGGCAGAAGCGACGACCGCTGCCGCCGAAGCATCTCTTGACACATTCGGGATCATAGGGTCATTGAAGTCCCAGTAAGGCACCATATCCTCAGGAAGGCCGTTGAGATAGACGTCTGTAACCTTGCATGCGTGCTCAAGATAGCGTGGATCCTTGGTGAATCTGTAACACATAGTATATCCATAGATGGCCCATGACTGTCCTCGTGCCCACATCGTGTCATCGGCATATCCCTGATGGGTGCATCCGCGCATGAACTCGCCAGTCTCCGCATCATATACAGCCACATGGTAGCAGCTGCCGTCCTCACGGAAATGATATTTCATGGTAGTGTCTGCATGGGCGATGGCAATGTCCCTCAGCTCTGGCCTTCCACCGTTCTCAGCAGCCCAGAAAAGGGTCTCGAGGTTGATCATGTTGTCCATGATGGTGTTATGACCGCCGAATGTCGGAACCTCGCGAGGCCATGAGAGCATCGTTCCCACTGCAGGATTGTACAGCTCGGCAAGGCGCTCCGCTGTCGCTATAATGATATCCTTGTAGCGCTTGTCGCCGGTAAGCCTGTATCCGTTTCCGTAGCTGCAGAACATGATGAAGCCAAGGTCATGGTCATATGCAGGCTGCTGGGAAAGGAACTCCAGCACCTCGGTGTAGCCTTTGGCAGCCTCAAGAATCGACTCGTCCTGAGAATATTCATAGGCATACCAGAGGATTCCAGGCCAGAAACCCTCAGTCCACAGTTCCTTTGACACAGGACGCTGATGCCACACGGAATCTCCCGGAGCAATGTTGCGCGGAGACATCATGTAGTCATACGGCTGAAGCATTTCCAGAGACCGTTCTGTCTGGGAAACGCAATAATCCAGAGCTTCATCCGCGAAAGCAGCTGCAGGTTCAGATGTCTTTGGATAACATGCAGCTATTATCAGAGCGCATGGAAGACACATCAGGATAGTCTTGATTCGTATCATTGTTTCTTTTGCTTGATTATCTTTTTTCCATTGACCTTGAGATAAGTTCCGCGTGAGATGAACTTCCTGCCTTCAGACACAAAGCAGATCCTTGCATCCGTCTCGATGCCGTCATACGACATCTTCATATCCTTATCTGACGAGAAGATATAATTCACACTTCCGTCAGAGAGAGTGATCTTTATTCCCACATACCCTTCTCCGAAATACTCCACTGAAGCCACAGACTTCACATCGCCCGTCGCATATGGCTGATAAACAGCCACAAACGGCCTGTCCCAAGCCTCTCCATACTGTCTTGCGACATATGTCTGGCATGGAGAATTCTTAATATCATACGGCATAGGAGTACGTGTAAGGGCATCGATCATCGGAGAATATGCCTGGAAGATACGTCTCTCCTCCTCGCCCTTCATCCACATCTTCATTCCCGCCTTGGTTCCGTCAGGACCTGTCATCGTGAAGCATCCTTCCACATCATCTGCGCTCAGCGCAGCCCTCTTGTTCCATATGTATGAATATGCATACAGATGGGCTCCGGCAAACGCCAGTTCCTCGGTCGGTTCAAGGTCCATATTGAGCGTGAAGTCCTGACCTATGTTGTGATAGAAATAGTCATGGGTCTCGTCCTTTCCGTCCTGACGGCGCGAGCGGAAGATATCCACATAGTATCCGCATTCAGAGTCCTGGGTGACCATCAGCAGCTGACGGAGCTGGTCAGACTGCGTCTCAGGCTCGAGGAAGCTGAACTCACCGAACATCAGCCCCTCCTCATATTCCTTCTCTTCCGGCAGAGGATAGCAGTCCACAAGTTTCAGAGGATGATGAGACTCCATCACAGGGTATGAAGACACGCCGTCCACGCACACTGTGTTGTGGGCCGGGAACTGCGAGTAGAATTCAAGGTAGTCAAAGGTCGTATATCCCGCTCCGCGGCCAAGGTCCGGAGCCTGGATGTATCCCTTTCCATAAAGCTCCATCGAGATGCCGTTGGCATGCATATGGTTGCCTTCCGAGCCGACCACGCTCATCAGCAGGCTGTTCTGCGGATCGTTGCCGCTTCTCGCCACAAACCAGCTCACATCCTCCGACCAGAATGTCGGAGTCTGATATTCAGGATAATCCTCCGGAGCTATGGTTTCGAGAAACTTGAAATTGGTCTTCAGCGGGCCGTAATGGCCGTCGCCCCAGCAGACAGAGTGGCCGTCAGGCATCACATACTGCGGCAGGGCCTTTGCTGCCTTCGCCAGGATCGGGTAGGTTTCCACCAGGTTGATTCCTGTGGTCCTGTGAAGCATATGGGCAAACGAGTCGAACTCGCCAAGCACCATTGTAGAATAGCCCGGAGACTCTTTCCAGAGACCGGTATGCTTGTCAAAGCCATAGTCTATCATCTTGCCGATGGACCATTGCCTGATGCTGTCTTCGTTGAGGATATAGTTTATATAGTAGTTCCTTCCCTTGCCGTCCGCATAGGATTCATTGTCGCCGAGGACGAGGGCTATGCGGAGAATGAACTGAGCCTGGATGAGATTCCAGTTGTTCTGCGGAACGCCTCCTGCTATGATGACATCCGCCCATTTGCGGAATGCGTCATCGTAGATGCCCATCTTCTCCGGGCGCGCTCCGGCCAGGTAATCGTGCAGGTAATCATAGCACTCCGTCGCCGGCATCACGATGTTTTCGTGGATGACTTCAAAACTGGTGAGTCCCACAAGGGTCTGCTGATGACCGTGATTCAGGTCAATCGGAACTTCACGGTAATAAAGTCCGGTCATGTAGGTGTCGAAGATGTCTGACGCAAACTTTGCATATTTTTCATCACCTGTGAGCCACCAGATACGGGCCGCGTCGCGGGCCAGCTCCATGATGGTGATGTTGGTTCCGCATACCTGTGTTCCGGCTTCACGCGGATCAACCCATTCCATTTCTCCTGTATTTCTGTTGCGGAGCCACAGGCCCAGAGAGTCCTGATATGGCTTCGTCTCTTCAAGCGAAGGCCTTGCATAGGCTGTCTGGCCGCCTCTGTTGGCTGGATAGCGGACTGTAGGCACAGGAGCATATCCTTCCACATGGTCAAGGGTCTCACCCTTGATGTATATCACTGATGCATGGCTCTTCCAATGCATCTGCAGACGGCTTACGATCCATTCCGGATCATCGACATGCTGCTCCACGTATCTGTCAACCTTGGCATGGGCCTTTGCGAGAGATTTCTGCTCAGAAGCTGTCTCACGGTCGGTCATGCGAGGGTATTCCTGCTGAAGGACAGGGACGGGCAGATCACCGGTCGGAGCCGGTGATGACGAGGTAGGAGCCGGTGATGACGAGGTCAGGACCGAAAGGGTGCAGAGGGTAAAGGCAGTCAGTATGATGGTTTTCAGTTTCATTATGACAATTATTTCAGGTTCCAGTAGACTACATAACGTTCGCGGTGGATGTCGTACAGCGGGCTGAGGCGGTCGCCTCCCGCTGTCTCAAAATCAAGCCCGGACACTCTTCTTATGCTGTTTTCGAGATCTTCGACATCTGCATCAAGCACCGTGTCCAGTCCTTCCGGGATATGATAGTCATATTTATAGTAATCGTTGTATTGCGACGGATCCGAGTCCGGCTGGCATCCTGTGAAGCCCTCGGTGCCGAGCCTTCCGGCCAGGAGCACAGGGCCGTAGAAGAGGGCCGCCTGCGACGGGTTGTCGGCAAGGCGCTCCAGCCTGAACGACATAGGATAGCGGACCTCGATCCTGTCTCCATTCTTCCATGAACGCGACACAGGGATATATCCGTCTGCTGTATTCTTTACCGGAACCTTGCGTCCGTTCACCTTCACCTCGGGCTTGCCGCTCCATGACGGATACCTCAGCATCACGGTCGTCCTGACAGTCCTGTCACACGAAAGGGTGAGGACGGTCTTGTCCTCTTCAGGGAACGATGTCGTCTGCACCAGCTTCAGTCCTTTGTCCTTCCATTCCATCTGTGAAGGTATGAAAAGATTTACATAAAGCGAGTCTGAATTATGATAATATATCGCTTCCGCATACTTCGAGTGATTTTCGAATCCGCTGCCAACACAGCACCAGAAAGAGTTCTCCGGGGTGCTGTAGACCTTGTGCGAGCCCGACTTCAAAGGCAGGAAATATGTGACCATTCCGGTAGAAGGGTCCTGCTGACCGAGTATCTGATTATACAATGCCTGTTCATAGTAGTCCGCCACTTCCGAGGATGCTGTCCAGCAGAAGAGATGGCGCGAGAGCTTGAGCATGTTGTATGTACAGCATGTCTCTCCAGTGTAGCCTGTCACATGCTTTGACATATGTTCCGGATCAAAGAAATGCTCCTTGTCGCTGCTGCATCCGGGAGCGAAAGTATGACGGGCGACCATCTCGTGCCAGAAGAAATCGGCGGCGAGACGGGACTCTGCAGCGCCTGTCAGCTCATATTCACGAGCCTCCGCAAGGACCTTCGGGATGAAGGTGTTGGTATGCTTGGTACCGAAATCCTCCCTGCCTTCGTGCAGAGGGTCGATGACATCGTTATGATAGAACCACTCGGCAAGAAATCTGTGCCTTGGGTCTGCAGTCAGTGAATAAAGGTTCCAGAAGGCCTCCGGCATGCCTCCGAACTCGTTTCGGAGCATCAGGCGGCGGGTCTCTTCGCTCAGACCGCTCACCTTGTCATAAGCCCAGTTGCCCATGGAAGAAGCCACTTCCAGGGCAGTTTCATTGCCAGCGTACAGATATTGGTCTATAAGACCTGACATTATCTTATGAAGTGTATACCATGGAGCCCATACGCGCTGTCCATTGATGTTCCTGTCTATGAGACCCTCGGGATATGCGCTGAGATAGCCGTTTCCATGCGCCTTCTGCACCTGCGCCAGGCCCGCCACGAGGCTGTCGCCCTTGGCCTTGAAGCACTCGTTGCCTGTGGATGCATACATAAGGGCTGAAGCTGAAAGCATATGGCCAGTCGTATGGCCGCGGAGCTCGCAGTCCAGCGACTCCCATCCGCCCAGCTTCTTCACAGTCATGTATCCGCCCTCCATGCCTGCCCATACGCCGGCTGTGGTGCGGAAGCTGTGAAGCAGGCGGTCCGCACTTATGGACATCATCCAGGCCGAGTCGCGCTGCATGTTCTCATAGAAGCGGCCCGGAAGCAGGCGGACGGCCTGAAGGTGGAATGGCTCCGCCTTCACAGGCACGGCATTCGAAACCTTCAGCTTATCCGCATACTGTCCCGGATACAATGACTGAGCATTGACTCCGGCACTAACCAACAAACTAATGAATATTATTATTACTAACCCTTTCCTCATTACAGTATATCCTTGACCTTGAGCTTCCTGTATGCTTTAATATCTGATTTTTCGGCAGGAATGAAGTGCATCGCCGCACCTCCCTTCGGCTGCAGGTCGAATGTGAGGACCTGACCGCCTTTTACAATATATCTTGGACACTTCACCTTTGTAGGAGACTCGGATGAAGGATCGTCAGTATACACTCTCAGCACATAGTTCTTCTCAGGATCGAGGAAGCCGGTCGGAACCGAAAGCCTGCGTCCCTCGTCGTTGGTGATCGCTCCCGCGAACCACTCCGAGCCGCTGCGGCGCGCTATGACCACGTGCTCACCTATGGCGTCGTCAACCACCTTGGTCTCATCCCATACCACCGGAACATTGTCGAAGAACTCCAGCTCAGGGACCTCCTTTATGCGTGCAGGAGTGTCATACCAGTAGAGAGTCTGGATCGGAGAATAGTACATCACCGGGAATGTGAGCTGGTGAGCATGGGTATTCTTGATGCGAGGGTCGAAGTAGCATACTGTGTAGTCTCCGGCTCCGCAGATCATTCTTGTGAAAGGAAGGATGGTGTTGTGAGTTGCCGAAGGGAACTCCTCATTGCCTCTGATGCCCTCCTGGGTCATGAGGTTCGGATATGTCCTCGAGTAGCCTGTCGGGCGGTATTCGTCGTGAATGTTCACCATCAGGTTGTTCTCTGCCGCCAGGCGCACCATCCTGTGCACCCAGTCAGCCCAGTGCTGTGAAGTGAACTGGACGAAGCCGAACTTGACTCCGGCAAGTCCCCATTCCTTATAAAGAGGGAATATCTGCTCCGCCTGCTTCTGGATGGCATGCTGGTTTACATACACCCACACTCCGATACCCTTGGACTTTCCATACTCCACCACCTTCTTCATGTCGATCGGAGCCACGACCTCGCGCGCATCCGAATTGAAGTCGAAAGAAGGACCGTACCACTTCCAGTCATAGAGGATATAGTCCATGTTGTGAGCCGCGCAGAAGTCTATGCACTTCAGAGAGTTTTCTGTCGTGAGCGTCGTCTCACGCATCACCTTGCCCGGACGGATCCAGCTTTCGTCCTCGATTGCAGACTTCTCATTGAGATTCAGATAGATGTAATTGTTCTCAAGAAGCCCTCCAAGGCGGTCAGAAGCCATGATCACCCTCCACGGGAGAGCATAAGGGGTCACGATGTCCGTAGCATTGTCGTTCAGCGCTGTGACTATCGTATTGGCCTTCGAATCCGACAGCTTGAGCTTGCCGCGAGGGAAGTCGATCTGAGCGGCCTCGCCGACTGCCGCATAAAGATCATCAGCCAGTATCAGTGTCAGAGGTCTCTCACATTCGTCCGGCCAGTTGTTCAGAGGAAGCAGCTCATATGGAGCCTGCGCCCACTGGGTATACCATGCCATTGTGCCTTCCGGGAAGGCGAACTCAGTGTTTTCTGCGAGGATGCGGTGATATATCGCATCCGGATGCATAGGAAGATAATATCTGAGGGCTATGCCTTCGTCATATGCACGGATCTCTATGTCGAGCCTGTACTTCGAAGCA
>JAZQEN010000073.1:0-34994 GCA_045539015.1 Candidatus Cryptobacteroides sp. | reverse complement strand
TCTTTCCTTATGGACAAGCAGGGACGTTGGTCTCTTGCTCCGGCCTATGATATGGTCTACAGTATAGATCCGAATACGTTGGGAATCCAGAAAGGTCAGTTCATGAGCATAAAAGGAAAGGTACTTGACATAACGGAAAAGGATCTCCTGGCAATGGCAAGGGAAAACGACATCAACAATCCGTCCGGTATCATTTCGGAAGTGCTTGATGTCGTCTCGAATTTCCGTTCATATTGTGAGGGAGTTGATGTGAACAGCAGCACATGCGACATCATGCAGAAAGAATTGAATGAGAAGTATAAGTCGTTCAAGTAAGGTCTGCTGACAACCAATTCCCTTTTTGTATGCAAAAGTAGCGAGCATCGCTGCCCGCTACAATATGCAATTCATGGATGCTTACCTTACAACTTATGTATTCGGTATTGAGATTCCTCGACTACGGTCGGGATGACAAATAGCAGCAATTCAGTACTTCATCAAGCGAAATCCCGGTTATTATTTCTTGGACTCTACTACAAGCGGGATGAAGTGGTCTGTGTGGCTGTCATACCAGAAGTCAATGTATTTGCTACCGTCTTCTGCAGTTGTTTCGAAGAATCTGCAGTATACCGGTTCGCCGTTTTTCATGTAGAAGTATCCGGTCTGGTCGGATGTGATGGTCATACCGTTATATTCATATGTCGGCACCTCGGGCTCTTCTGGCGTCACCGGCTCCTCAGGTACTTCGGGCTCCTCAGGTTCCACAGGCTGTTCTGCCCCTTCCTCCTGTGCCTGAGGCTCGTCAGGGAGAGGAACTGCAACTTCTGTATAGGACATGACCATTTCTGCCCCTGTGAGTGTGGTGACGTTCCAGAGTCTGCCGTCTATGAGAAGCTCTCCGCTTGAGTGGTCATAGGTGTAGGGGAATGCTCCTTTGACACCCTCGATGCAGCATAGGCCTTGTTTGTAGAACGAGATTGCAGGATATTCACAGGTCTCGGTTTCTGCCACAAGACTGCCGTCAAAATAGTATTCCGTTCTGATCCCATCCCAGTTTCCGACAGGGGAGTCAAGAGGACCGGTGTATTCTTCCGGCTTGCAGGAAGATAACATGAGGCCTGCTGCAGCTATATATATCAAAAGTCTTTTCATTATTTCTTGAATTTTATACAGCACCAGTTGTCGATCGAGTCATGACTTACATATTCCAGACCCGAATTCTGGGCCATTCCTATGATCATCGGCATGTCTTCATTGTAAAATCCGCTGACGAGGAGAAGTCCTCCCTTTCGTATGCACAGGGCATATGTCGGGATGTCCTGCAGGAGGATGTTCCTGTTTATGTTTGCAAGGAATATATCATAACTGTTCCGCTGGAGAAGTGATGCGTCTCCGCAATAGGTCTCTATGCGCGTGCCGACACGGTTGAGACGGGCATTGTCGTATGCCGAGATGGCTGCCACGGCGTCTATGTCGATGCCATAAACTCGTGCTGCCTTCATTTTTGCGGCAAGAATTGCGAGAATGGCAGTGCCGCATCCCATGTCCATGACCACTTTGCCTTTTACAGCCTCTTCATTCTGAAGAAGTGCGCGGCACATCATGTATGTGGTCTGATGATGACCGGTGCCGAAGGCCATCTTTGGATCGATGGTGATGTTGAATCGTGTGCGCTTGAGTCCCTCGTGGAACGATGCCTTGATGGTACATCTGTTATCCACAACGATCGGCTCGAACTGACTTTCCCAAAGTGCATTCCAGTTGACTGCCGGCATCAGGTTGGCAGAGAAGTCAAGATCAAATCCCAGCCCCTCCAGACCGCCCAGCACAACTTTCAACGCTTGAGCGTCATACTGATCTTTCTGTATATAGCATTTGAGGAAAGGATCCTCGCTGCTGAATGACTCAAACGGAAGTTCGCATATTTCAGCTGTAACGATTTCAGCGTTCTCTTCGCTGAACGGCGTAATCTTTATCGCCACTTCAATGTATTCCTGACTATTCATGTGATGTATTTTCTTCAATTATCTTTCTAATTGCCTGCATGGCTGCAGCCATTGTCTCTTCGTACAATGCGTCTGACGCCATGTTTTCACCATATTCTTCTATTTCCTGATCCGACAGTTCTTCTATCTCGATCTCAGCAGGATTGATATATCCTATTTCATGCTGATGAACCTTGATTCCTGAACTTATGTCGCTGTTTTGGATGGTCTTATCCACTCCATTGTCGAAAATGTTGTATATCGAATATCGGAGGTCATTCTTGGTCTGGTCGATGACTGCCGTAAAAGAAGGGATCTTCTTTGTCCTGTACTGTGCACGTCCCAGTCTGAACTTCATATGGTCGTAGTCAGGACCGCTGAGGTTCAGTCCCAATCTTATAAGAAGAGGGGAGCGCAGGACAGAAACGTGATGCTTATATGACATGTCCAGATTCTGGATGCCGCTCAATCCTAAGGTGTACCTGTCAAGCTTGACGATGAACGGGAATATCTCCAGACTGTTGTCCTTTATCACTCCTTCCACCATAAGGTCGTCGATCACACCTTTGTTCTTGTTTCTGAACATCAGCTTCTTGGCGACTGACGTGTATACTTCGTCGTCCTCGATGGTGAGTTTGCGTCCGCCGAGTCTGGCTATGCCGTTTACAGTGTTCATCTTGATGCTCATGGTCGTGTCCATTTCTGCCGTCGCAGCGATTTCGCAGTTGAGAAGACCGCTGATGGATCCTATCATAGGCATGATTTCTCCGACTTCCGGAACAAGGGCGATTACCCTTTCTGCTGTTATGTCTGTCAGGTCAAGGCAGAAACCGGTCCTGATATCTTCTTTGCTGCGTGTCGCATAGAATGCCTCGAACAGGATGCCTCCCATATTGGACTTCATCTGAGTGTTCGTCAGCTGAATACATCTTTCCTTCATTTGCATGTCTGCCGTAAATGAGCTGATATCAAGGTCTTTATACTTAATACCGCTTGCGTCGATTCCTATGTGTGCATTTACGTTTCCAGGCACAACGAACAGGGATGATTCATGCTCCACCGTCCTTATGGTGTCTACCGTTACCTGCTTGAAGAATTCGGCATTGGATACCTCTGCCTGGCCGGTTCCCGACTCTACAGGCTGGTACTGGCTTCCAAGATTGTATGCCATCATGAGTTCGTCTGCATTGACGCAATCTGAGGTGAATTCCATGTCGAGGTCGATCGTTCCGTTACGCAGGAGGGCTCTCCTCAATCCGGATAATGATCCTCTTGCAGCGATTGTGGATTCGCCTGAAATGAACTTTATGCTGTCGATGGTGATGGCGTTGTTGGTGAAGTTGCACTCGGCTCCTCTGAGAATGTTTCTGAGCGGGAAATATGGAGTCATAAGGATGCCTGTTCGTACGCCGATGCCTCCCTTGATCTCCCATTCCCTGAAATATTTCTTGAAGGATTCTCCGAAGTCGATTGAGATTTCTTCACTCTTGAAGTCGTCCTCCTGCATCCATGCCTGTGCCGGTTCCTGAGTCCGCATCCTGCGGTTATGTCTGAAAAGCGAATCTCTCGGGATGTCCGGATAAATCAGTGCCAGAGAATCCAGATATGCTTTTCTGCGTCTGGCCCTTTCTATCGTGGTCATTGCCGCCTCAGCCTCGATATGGGAATCAGTGAGGATGAGACGCTGGTCAGGAGAAATGTAGCTGATCCTCAGATTCTTGTTGTTAAGCGCAAGGACAGGTACATCTGGCTGTCCCTTCTTAGGATGCATTCTGAACCTGTTTTCGGTCTTCTCCAGTTTTATCGTGGTTTTCTCAGAGTCCTCCATTTCCAGGAGTCCTGCATTCAATGAGCCGATCAGGAAATTGATGTGAGCCGTGTCTCCAGGGAGACGGTCAGACGAGTTTCTTGCGTTGAATACCAGATCTTTACCTGTGAAATGCATCACATCAGAGTATTGAAAGTCTGCATTTTCGAGACTGGCAGACAGTGCCATCATCCTGAACGATTTTGATGGATCTCTTCTGGATTTGATTTCTTCCGGTTCAAGCTTGATGTCCAATGCTTTCAGACGAATATCGATCGAGTCTTCCGGCATCTGGATTTCGATACCGTCACTGATGATACTGCCTTCAAGGTCAGCAGACGAGAAGTCATACATGCTCATGTTCGACATTCTTGTAGTTCCTCTCAGCTCTGCAGCGATATTGCCCTTTGCATGCATATTCAAAGTGTCAGGAAGGAATGTCCTGAGAGAGTCCAAGGAGGCTTTAAGGTCCGCATCTATTCTAAGGACAGGATCATCTGAAGTCAGCTCCTTCGCTCCTCCGGAGCCGTGGAGATGGAGACCATAAGTTCTTAGACATACTTTGCTCAGGTCCGCATCCATCCTTCCCAATGTGTCCATTGTCATGCCCGCGTCGATACCTACAGTTATCTTGTCCGGGAATGACGAATAGTCGATTTCAGATTCTGGAACAGTGAGGTTGACGGTGATTGACGGCATGTTCCCGGTAAGGTCATCAAAGGATCCGGAAATGGATGCGTCTGCGGAAATCCTGCTGTCTGTTCTGACCGACTTGAGCTCCGGGATATAAGTGGTGAGATAGTTGTCGATAATATGCTGGACCTGACAGTCCGTAATCCTGATTTGACCATCTACAACGGTCTCTTCCGTACGAAGTTTCACGTCGGCCTGACCTGAAATAGGGATGGATGCGATATCTGCATCAAGCTCACGGACTGAAACCGCGATGCCGGAGTCCTCTGGCAGCGATACCTTTCCGGCTATTGAAATCGGAACCTTCATGCGTCCGAAAGCTTTGGTGGCAACAAATGTCTTGGCCTCAGCCCTGACTGTCATCTCTCCGGACTCGTCCTTTATGTCCAATACGTCGATTCCCATCGCCAGAGTGTCAAGTCCATACCTGCCTGCGATGAAAAGACTGTCCATATGGGCGTTAATCCTGGTCTTGTGGATCGCACCGGTGTTGAATTTTCCGTCTATGGACATGCTTCTGAGGCTGATGCTCGCAAAAAGCGTATCCTGGCTGTCTGTATATACTATGCGTGGCTTGCCGGTGACGGATATTCTTCCTAAAATGATATCCATACCCTCTCCGCTGCTTTCGCCGGATGTTTCTTTCCGTGTCGTGTCAGCCGGCGCAGCCTCAGCGTCAGATTCTTTTTCTGACATGAATATATCCCAATTGGCGTGCTGGTCGTCATAGGAATGTGCAAATACCCTTGGGCTGTCAATGTCGATGTGAGGGAGCTTGATGTTGCCGAATATCAATGAACTCAAGCTCAGACTGGCTGACAGTTTCTTGACTGATGCCAGAGTATCTGCCTGCTCCGAACATCCGCTGTACAGAAGATATCCCTGTACGCTCTTTTGTTCCAAGGAATCATAACGGTCTGACGGATAGGTGATTTCAAGGTCTTCCAGATTCAGTGTGATACGTGGGAAATGTCTGAATACAGATACGTATGCCTTGCTGAACTTAACGTCGGCATCTATGTAGTCATCAGCGACAGAATGTACTATCTTGGACAATACGGGAGAAGAAAGTACGATCTGGATCAGCAGAAGCAATCCGATCCATATTCCTGTGAGCCATAAGGCTGTCTTTCCTGCTATTCTTAGAATCCGCTTGAAATTCATATAAACGAAGTTTAACTTACAAAAATAATAAAAATATCCATTGGGACGTTGCACTCCAGGAGATATTATTATAATTAACATTTTTGTTGCATGATATCTCCGATAATGTTAAATTTGCAGAAACGTTGTACTGAAGACTATGGATACTCCATTCGTATATGATAAGTATGTGACCGGCAAGTGCTTTGTCGGACGCAAGAAGGAATGTGACATATTGTCAAACCTGCTGGTGGCCGGTGAGCATGTGGTCATGTATGAACCCCCAAAGACAGGAAAGATGTCCGTGATACAGCAGACGCTTATGAACATGCGCTCTGCTGGAAAGCAGTTTGTTACTGCATGTGTGGATATGTTCAATGTGCGCACTGTAGAGCAGTTTCTGATCAAGTTCGGCACGAGTGTAATGCGTGCCTGCCTGACGACTCCTGATGAGTTCAGAGATGCCGTCGAACGCCATCTGGATCAGACGCATTTTGTGTTTGACAGAAACCGGTTCTATCAGGAAGGGGAGATCGTTTCCATGAATTGGGCTCCGGATGCGGAAGATATCAGAAAGATGCTCCAGCTGCCGCAGAAGATAGCAGAAGAAAGGCAGATTCCTTTATATGTGATATGCAGGGAGTTCCAGATGGTGCTGATGGATAAGGCCGGCGAGGATTTTCTGTCAGCTATGGAGGATGTTCTGAAAGATAGGCGTGGAAAGCCTACAGCTTCATTCATAATGATAGGCTCCCAGGTGAATGCCATGAAATATATATTTGCCGAAAAGAAGTATTTCTATCGTCAGGTCGTGCATCTCCCGCTCCAGCCTGTAGAGGAAAAGGATATAGTGGAACATGTGGTGCGCGGTTTCCTTTACGGTCAGGGCAAGTCATTTGACAGGAATCTGGCTATTGGTGCCTGCGGCTTGTTCAAATGCCATCTTTGGTATCTCAATCATATTTCTGCCATTTGTGATTCATTGTCAAAGGGTTTCATCAATGAGGCTGTCATGGTCGAAGCGCTCAATTCAATGATTTCGCTGCATGAACCGAGGTTCGTGAATATGGTCAATGATCTGACTGACCATCAGCTGAGCCTTCTCAAGGCTGTTCTGGACGGCGTGACCCGCTTAAGCGCTTCGGAAGTGATTGAGAAATATGCGCTCAATTCCTCGGCAAATGTGCGTCGCGTCAAGGATGCATTGCGCAAGAAGGAGATAATCACATTCAATGAGAAGGATGAACCTGTGATCCTTGATCCTTTGTTTGAATATTGGATGAATAAGTATTTCTTTGAAAGGTAATAGGTTATGAAGAAGAAACTAGTAGTGTTGAGCGGCGCCGGCGTCAGTGCGGAGAGTGGAGTTTCCACATTCAGGGACAGTAATGGATTGTGGGAGAATCATAAGGTCGAGGATGTCGCTTCGATAGAAGGATGGTACAGGAATCCGCAGGTCGTACTGGATTTTTATAACGCCCGCAGAGCCCAGATGGCCCACGTGAAACCGAATGCGGCACATAGGGCCATTGCGGAACTTGAGGCCGGTTGGGATGTGACCGTCGTAACGCAGAATGTGGACAATCTCCATGAGATGGCAGGCAGTACCAGAATCATCCATCTTCATGGGGAACTTACCAAAGTCCGTCCGGAGAACTGTTATAACGAGATGGACAATTATTCGGAGGAGACAGTCTTCGATGTCGGTTATGAGCCTATAAATCTAGGTGACCTTGCTCCGAACGGAGCTCAGCTTCGCCCGCATATCGTCTGGTTCGGTGAGGCTGTCCCATATATCAATGCTGCGATTGATGCCGTAAGCAAGGCTGATGTCCTGCTTATAATAGGAACTTCGCTTCAGGTTTATCCTGCTGCGGGTCTTTATGCATATGCAAATGCCGATACTCCTATATATATTATAGATCCGAATGACGTACCTGTACGGGATGGGAGGATGAAACATATCAAGGAGGTGGCTACCAAGGGAATGGAGCAGTTTAAAAATCTTATAAATTCAAAATAAGAGACTTGGAAATTAAATTTTTATGCCTATCTTTGCAGCCCTATAATGAAAAGGAGGTGATTTAGACATGATTATAGTTCCAGTAAAGGAAGGCGAGAGCATCGAAAGAGCTTTGAAGAAGTTCAAGAGAAAGTTCGAGAAGACAGGTGCAATCCGTGAGCTTCGCGCAAGAAAGAACTTCGTTAAGCCGTCAGTGAAGAAGAGAATGCAGATGCAGAAGGCTATCTACGTTCAGCAGCTTCAGCTCCAGGACGAGCAGTAGTATTTTTATATACAAAGAAGATTATTTTTACAGATTGTCAAGCTGAAGATAAAGAGTTGCACAGGCAACCGCTTGCTGTCTAAAACTTTTAATATTTAAGTTTTTTTATGTACGCAATCGTAGACATTGCAGGCCAGCAGTTTAAAGTAGAGGCTGGTATGGAAATCTTCGTTCACCGCCTTGCGGATGAGAAGGGCGCTACAGTTGAGTTCAACAAGGTTCTTCTCGTTGACGAGGACGGCGCAGTAAAGGTGGGTGCACCTTACGTTGATGGTGTAAAGGTAACAGCAACAGTTCTCGGCCGTGCTGAGAGAGGAGTTGAGGACGGTCTTAAGGGAGACAAGGTTCTTGTTTTCAAGAAGAAGCGTCGCAAGGGTTACCAGAAGTGTAACGGTCACCGTCAGTATTTTACAAAACTTCAGATCAATTCGATCGCTTAATTAATTGAGGAGGAAACATTATGGCACATAAAAAAGGCGTCGGTAGTTCCAAGAACGGTCGTGAGTCACATAGCAAACGACTCGGTATCAAGAAATTCGGTGATCAGGCTGTAAAGGCTGGCAACATCCTCGTTCGTCAGAGAGGTACAGTTCACAACCCAGGTCTGAACGTAGGTATGGGTAAGGATCACACTCTTTACGCTCTTATTGACGGTAAGGTAAGCTTCCGCAAGAAGGCAGACAACAAGTCTTACGTTTCAGTACTCCCATTCGAGAACTAATTCTCCGGAGATACTGGAAAAGTCATAAAGGCAGTAATCCAAATGGGTTATTGCCTTTTATTTTTTGTGGAAAATATTTAAATTTGCATGTTTTGTTCAATTGATAGGAGAATTTAAAAAATATACACTATGCTTACTCTAAAATTGCTTCGTGAAAATCCTGAATTCGTGATTGAGAAGCTTGCCAAAAAGAATTTTGATGCAAAGGAGATAGTCGAGAAGATCAATGCTCTCGATCAGAATAGAAGAGCGCTTCAGGCTGAGCTTGATACCTGCCTCGCCGAACAGAAGAAGAAGGCGGCTCAGATCGGTGGCCTCATGAAGGAGGGCAGGAGAGAAGAAGCCGATGCTGTCAAGGCTGAGGTTGCTGCACTCAAGGCCCGTTCTGCTGAAATAGAAAAAACATCTCAGGAGAATAACTCCGAGCTTGACTCTCTCGTAGTTCTTCTTCCAAATATTCCATGCGATATCGTACCTGAAGGAAAGGGCGCAGAGGACAATGTGGTTGTCAAGACCGGTAATGAGATTCCGGAACTCGGTGAAAACTGTCTTCCTCATTGGGAGCTTGCAAAGAAGTATGATATCATTGACTTCGACCTTGGCGTGAAGCTTACAGGAGCAGGTTTCCCAGTATACAAGGGCAAGGGTGCAAGGCTTCAGCGCGCCCTCATCAACTTCTTCCTTGATATCAATACCAAGGCCGGTTATCTTGAGGTCGAGCCTCCTGTAATGGTGAACGAGGCATCCGGTTTCGGTACAGGCCAGCTTCCGGACAAGGAGGGACAGATGTATCATGCTACTGCCGACAACTTCTACCTTGTCCCTACAGCTGAGGTTCCGGTGACCAATATCTATAGGGATGTCATCCTCGGAAACAACGATTTCCCTGTGAAGATGACTGCATATACTCCATGTTTCCGTCGTGAGGCAGGATCATATGGAAAGGATGTACGCGGACTTAACCGTCTTCATCAGTTCGACAAGGTTGAGATCGTCCGTATCGAAAAACCGGAGGATTCATACGCGGCTCTTGATGACATGGTGGCACACGTAGAAAGCATAGTCAAGGCTCTCGGCCTTCCTTACCGCATTCTCCGTCTCTGCGGTGGTGACATGAGCTTCACTTCTGCAATCACATATGACTTTGAGGTATACTCAGCAGCCCAGGGAAGATGGCTTGAGATATCTTCAGTGTCAAACTTTGAGTCATATCAGGCTAACCGCTTGAAACTCAGATATAAGGATGCTGACGGCAAGACTCAGCTGGCTCATACCCTCAACGGAAGTTCTCTTGCACTCCCAAGAGTCGTTGCAGCTCTCCTCGAGAACTATCAGAAGGGTGACAGGATCGAGATTCCTGAGGCGCTCCGTCCATACACCGGCTTTGACTATATAGACTAAACCTGTCATTTCGACCGAACGTTTAACTTGTCATTTCGACCGAACGTTTAACTTGTCATTTCGACCGAGCGAAGCGAGTGGAGAAATCTAAAACCATATTAGGCATCGACCCTGGAACCAACATCCTTGGTTACGGTATCATAAGTGTGGACTCGAAGGGTCCACACTATGTCGATATGGGTGTTTTTGATTTGAGGAAGATCAAGGATCCTTTCGAGAAGCTTGCCAATATATTTGCCGGTGTCACAGAACTGATAGGGGAGCATAAGCCTGACCACCTTGCAGTCGAGTCCCCGTTTTATGGCAAGAATGCACAGGTCATCCTTAAACTGGGAAGAGCCCAGGGAGCTGCCCTTACAGCTGCCGTCATGAAGGGAATACCTGTTGCAGAATATGCGCCGAGGAAGGCAAAAATTGCAATATGCGGCAATGGTGCCGCTTCCAAGGAACAGGTGGCGATGATGATACAGAAGACCCTGAATGTTGATCTGGACCCGAAATATCTTGATGCGACAGATGCGCTCGCCATTGCCCTATGCCACCATTACCAGATGTCCAACCCGCTGGCTTCGACCGGAGGAAAGACAGATTGGAAGAAGTTTTTGGAAAACAACCCTGACAGAATAAAAAAATAGCCTTGATATTAAACCTTCTGTTTGACCAGGTGTCAAATACCAGATGTAAAAAAGTAAACTATGAAACAAAGACTGCATTCATTATTTCTCCTGATAATCCTTATGACTGCTTTTGTGGCGGCAGTGCCTTCAGCACATGCACAATCCTATACAGTCAAACTTAAGTTGGTGGATGACAAGACAGCTGAACCTGTGCCTTTTGCTACCGCTTCTCTTACCAAAAAGGGTGAGGACTCAGCCGTTAAGTATGTGCTTACCGATGCTGATGGAAATGCAGCACTGACTAAGGTCCGTAAAGGAACCTATACTCTGAAAGGGGAAATAATGGGTTATAAGGCTCATTCTCAGGAACTTCTGGTGGATAAGGATATCGATCTCGGAGAGATTCGTCTCAAGGAGGATGTTGAGGTGCTTGATGCAGCAAGCGTATCTGCAATAGGTAACCCTATTGTTGTAAAGAAGGATACGATCGAATATACAGCTTCGTCTTTCAAGACTTCGGATAATGATATGCTTGAAGAACTTCTCAAGAAGCTTCCTGGCGTGGAGGTGGAGTCAGACGGAACCATCACTGCCAATGGAGAGACTATCAAGAAGATCACTATTGACGGAAAGACATTCTTCCTGGATGATCCTCAGCTGGCATCAAAGAATATTCCAGCTAAGATGATTGAGAAGGTAAAGGTAGTCGAGAAGAAGTCCGATCAGGCTATGTTTACCGGAATTGATGATGGAGAGGAGGAAACTGTCATCGATCTGTCAATGAGACCTGGAATGATGCAGGGATGGTTCGGTAATGTGATGGGAGGTGGCGGACATGATGTCCCAGGTGGCGGGTCAGATATGAGTGACTGGAGATACCAGGGAGCTGCAATGGTCGGCAGATTTACTGAAAAGAGCCAGATCAGTATAATCCTCAATGGAAACAATACCAATAACCGTGGTTTCAATGATATGGCCGGCAGTATGATGCAGGGTATGCGTGGAGGCGGAATGGGACGCGGAATGGGCGGCTGGGGCCGCAGAAACGGTATCACTACTTCATGGATGGGTGGCCTGAACGGTGCATTCACTCTTCTTGATGACAAGATGGATCTGGCAGGAAATTATCTCTACAACGGATCTATAAATGATGTGATTGAAAGCAGCTCGAAGATTACCTACCTTGACGACAATACCCGTCTGCTGAATGACCAGTCAGGAACAGGACGCACCATGTCTCAGGGACATAGATTCGGAGTAAGACTTGAGCATAAGTTCTCGGAGAATACCTCCATCCTTTTTGAACCTCAGTTCAATTTCGGACGCGGAGATTTCAATGAGTATTCAGCTTTCCAGACAGCAACGGAGAGAAGCGGTGTTTCGGAGGAGACAAACAAAGGTTATACAAGCAATATCGGTGACAACAACAACTGGCAGACAAGCGGTTTCTTCCTTTTCAGACAGAGACTCGGCAAGCCAGGCAGAACAATTTCTGCCAATATCCGCTATAGCTTCAGTAACAATAATATGCAGGGACTCAACCAGTCATTGACTCAGGTGAAGACTGCTGAAACTGGAGATTGGTCAGATGAGATAATAAATCAGAGGTTCGATCAGAATTCTAAGAACTCATCTTTGAGCGGCAGGGTAGTTTATACGGAACCTCTCGGACATGATTTCTATCTTGAGGCCAATTACCAGTATAGCTGGAATAAGAATACCTCTTTCAAGAATACGTACAGCAGCGGTTCCGACCTTATGGAAGACGGATTGCTTGTCTTTGATCCTGCAGGAGAAACTTTGGATGACAGATATTCCAACCGTATCTCAAATATGGCTCAGAATCATAGGGCAGGTGCGAATATCAGCTATCAGAAAGACAAGTTCCGTGCTCAGTTGGGAGCATCATATAACCCTACGATCACGGATAATGTGACTACAGGTCATGATCCATATCATAGTGTGACTCATAACTGGTCGCCTCAGGCGATGCTCAACTATGAGTTCAATGATAATTCTCATATCCGTTTCTTCTATTTCGGACGTTCGGCCCAGCCTTCGACCTCACAGCTCCTTCCGGTGCCAGATAACTCGAATCCGCTGAATATATCGCTGGGTAATCCGAACCTGAATCCATACTTCAACCATAACGTCCGCGGAATGTTCGGATATACCAACAAGAAGACCTTCACATCAGTGCATGCACGTTTCGGGGCCAGCCTTGTCGAGGATGCCATTACAAGTGCGCAGTGGTATGACCCTGCTGGAGTGCAGTACTCGATTCCGGTAAATGGACCTGGAACCGGTTCTGCTGATATGCGTGTCATGGTGAACTCTCCATTCGGAAAGACAGGACTGTCGATTTTCTCGATGACCTTCGCCCGCTATAACCAGTCGACATCGTTCATCGGCACAGGTGCTCTCGAGTCTGATAAATACTATGATGCGGAAAATGCTACATTCGACTATGCTGCGTTCCACCGAGACTATGCAGATATGGCTGAGAGCAAGGACTTCATAACCAACAGGACCCAGACAATGAGCTTTACACAGCGTCTTCGTCTTACCTATAGGAATGACTTCGTGGAGCTTACTGTCGGTGGCCGTACCAGAATGAACAAATCATGGTATACCATGGAGGACAGCCAGCTTAAGGCTACATGGAACAATCAGATTGACGGTTCGATGAACTGGACGATTCCTGGCGGAGTCAACCTGATTGCAGATGTGGACTATAACTGGTATAACGGATATACTACTCCTCAGGAGGATGAAGTAATCCTGAATGCTGAGATTACTAAACTGCTCTTCAAGGGAAAATGTACTCTTGCCCTCAAGGCATACGATATTCTGGGGCAGTCTAAGAATCTGTCGGTTTCAGATTCGGCGAACTACCATATGGAGACCAGAAACAATACCCTTGGACGCTATATCATCCTGTCTTTGACCTACCGTTTCGGCAACTTCGGTGGCCAGGGAGGCGGACGTCCGGGTGGCCCGATGGGACCGTCAAGACGTTAGTCTTCCTTACGTGTGATGAACCTGACTGCCAACGCAAGCAGCAGGAGCATGAATATGAAATTACAGATGCGTCCTGTGATGTCACCGTGGCTTACAAAGAAAGTGATGTCATTGCGCAGCGGCAACTGACCTTCGATAACGGCCGGCTCCCACCATGGGGTCGGCTGAATTATTTCTCCGGAAGGGCTTATGATGGCGCTGATGCCGGTATTAGCACAACGGGCGATGGCGCGGCGGGTTTCGATGGCGCGGAGTGATGCATAGCTGAGATGCTGCTTGTATCCGGGAGTGTTTCCCCACCATGCGTCATTGGTTATGATTGTCATGGCCTGCGCTCCCTTGCGTATGTACCCGGTATAATATTCTCCATATACTGATTCATAGCATACGGCACAGCCTACAGGAATGTTCTTGCCTGCTGCATTGTCCCTGACATGGAGCAGGTTTATTTCTTCCTGGCCGACACACCTTCCCATGACTCCGCCCAGTTTGTCGTCGATAGGACAGAACAGTCTAGGGTATGGAGTTTTCTCGACAGCTACCACCAGCCTGCTTTTATGGAATATCTCTGCTCTGCCAGTACCGTCAGTTATCAATGCCGAGTTATGTGATTCCGACCAGAGGCCGTCGGTAATCTTTCTTGCAGTATATGACGGAGCTTTGTCGGACTGGATCATTGTATGGCTGGATGCTCCGAAAAGAAGGTTGACCTCAGGATAATCTTCAAGAAAAGATGTGAAGGTCTTCATGGTTCTGCCCGACTGGATATCATTGGTCATGACGTCGGATGTGAATGTTTCCGGAGCGACGATCAGAAGGGGAGCGGCAGTCGAATCATGCAGCCTGTTCCTGAGCTTTTCTTCGGCAAGCGACAGCAGAAGTCCGTTCTGCTCAGTCTGCGTCATTGCCTCGAATTTGTTGTATGGGTCTATATTAGGCTGGACTATAAGTACTTCCAACATCTCACCCTCGTTCATTGAGTTTTGGTATTTATTGCCAATGACAGCAGACAGAATGAACGGGACTATAAGTATGGAGAGCAGCCCTCCTATTGCTGCAGTTTTAGCTTTCCAGTTGAATGTCAGCCACTTGCCGTCCGACAGGGCTGTCATAAGGCCAAAAATGCCCAGATTGCATGCCCAGATCCAAAGGGAGCCTCCTAATGTTCCTGTGAATTCATACCATTGGATCGCCCATGTGGTGCGTGCAAATGAATTTCCAAGAACCAGCCATGGCCATGAGATTTCTGCGTCGAAGTAGAATCTTTCCCATGCTATCCATGCCACCATCAGAAAGATATATGGCAATGCGCCTTTGAATTTCCTGCGGCTCAGACGGAAAAGGCCGAAGATCAAAGACATCTGCAGGGCATTTGCGAATATTGCGAACAGTCCGCCTCCGACTGTGGCATTACATACCCAGAATGTTGTGATTGCATTCCAGACCACAAATGCAGTATAGTGGAATATCCATAGATGTCTTCTTTCCTGAATCGTGGCGATCCTTTCCATGCATAGCAGAGGAACGAGTCCGAAAAGTGCAATGAATCCTGTATTTGGAACGAGGAACGGAATGGACATCAGTACGGCTGAAAGCAAGGTCAGCGCCCAAAGCAATATGTTCTCCCTTTTCATTTCTCTGAGTATATAAGTTTCAGACAAAGATATAAATAAAATTACTATCTTTGTGGGAATGCATCATTATTGATAGGTGTAAGGATATCTATATCTAGGGCTTATGGAGCTGTTTATCGACATATTGAAGGCTTTCCTTGTAGGATTCTGCGCTTCCATACCGGTGGGCCCGGTTGCTATTCTGGTAGTTCAGAAGTCATTGAGCAAAGGACATAAAGCGGGTTTTGTAACAGGCCTGGGAGCAAGTGTGATAGATACTTTGTTTGCCGTGATTGCCATTTTTGCACTGGCTTTCACCCAGCAGTTCCTCAGTGACCATGAGGTGGTGATCCTCATTGCCGGGGGAGCGATTCTGGTAGGTCTCGGACTTACTATGGCGTTGAGGGATCCTTTCCGCAAGATGAAGGTGGATGGCTCTACAAGCGCGTCTGCCATGGATTTCGGACAGGCTATGCTCATGACGGTATCCAACCCCGGTGCAATTTTCGTGATGCTGGCGCTGTTTGCTTTCTTTGGAATCACCAATGATGCTCCAAGCACGTGGCGTGTCACTCCTATCCTTCTGGCTGTGGCCGGAGGCTCTGTAGTATACTGGTTCCTTCTTTCATGGGCCATGGGCCACTTCAGAAAGAAGTTTACAATGAACACAATCCTCTGGATCAGCCGTGTCACGGGGGCGATAGTGGTGATAATCGGAATTGCCCTGATTTTTCAGGGAATATTCAAGATCGTCTTTCTAGGAATGCCAATACAATAACTATGGATACATCTAAAGTGTTTTTTACAGATCTCAGGACAGTGCCTGGGAACGACATGCTTACCAAACTTGAAAAACTTGTCAGAAGAGCTGGTATTGCAGATATTGACTTTGACGGAAAGTTCACTGCAATAAAGATACATTTCGGAGAGCCGGGCAACCTTGCCTATATCCGTCCGAACTATGCTGCCAGAATAGTGGATGTGATACGTTCTCTTGGCGGCAAACCGTTCCTGACAGATTCCAATACCCTCTACAGCGGCGGACGTTCCAATGCAGTCGACCATCTTGACGCTGCAAACGAGAACGGATTCAACAGAATCGCGGCTCATGCAGACGTCATTATAGCTGATGGTCTGAAAGGTACTGATTACAAGGAGGTTCCATGTGGCGGAACATATTGCCCTTCACCTAAGATCGGTGCAGCCATCGCAGACGCAGATATCGTCATTTCCATGAATCATTTCAAAGGACATGAGCAGAGCGGATTCGGCGGAGCGCTGAAGAACCTCGGAATGGGATCGGCAAGCGTAGGAGGCAAGCTTGAACTTCACTCTTCGTCTCAACCTTGCATAGACCTGGACAACTGCATCGGTTGCCGCATCTGCGAGAAATACTGCCGTCATGATGCTGTCAAGGTTATTGACAGGAAGGCGGTGATCGATTATGACAAATGCGTAGGATGCGGTCAGTGCGTGGCTGTATGCCAGAAGGCTGCTGCAGTGGTCAAGGACTACGATACATCTGAAGTCCTTAACAGCAAGATTGCCGAATATGCCCTTGCTGTAGTAAAGGGAAAGCCTTCATTCCATATCAGTTTCATTATGAACGTTTCTCCTAACTGCGACTGCTGGGGACATAATGATGCTGCGATTGTTCCGGATCTGGGTATTGCGGCTTCTTTCGACCCTGTGGCTCTGGATTGTGCATGTGCAGATATGGTAAAGGCGGCACCTAGTCTTTTGGGCAATGCGATTTCCGATAAGGACCACGCTCACGAGGATGGCTGCACCTGCTCTCACCACCATCACAAGGGTGAGGACAAGTTCCGCATCGTGCACCCTGATACCAATTGGGAGGCAGGAGTCGAGTATGGCGAGAAGATCGGCCTGGGAAAGCGTGCATACGAATTGATATATGTTAAGTAAGATATATGGCTAAGAAAACTGTAAAGGGCAGACGCTCATTCAAGGAGTTCTGGGATAAGGTGACCGGGTGGTCAGGATTCTGGATAGTGAAGAATCTCCTTATCGCAGTCCTGATAGTCCTGACATTCGTGTTCGGATCAAAATGGTTCCTGAATTTAGGAACCCGTCATGGCGATGAACTTGAGGTTCCTGATTTCAGAGGAAAGACCATTGAAGAGGCTATGGCTATGGCAGAGGATCTGGATATAAGACTTGAAGTCGTCGATTCTGTATATTCGAAAAAAGGCCGTGGTACCATCAGAGAACATAACCCTGCAGCCGGTTCCATGGTCAAGGAAGGCCGTAGAATATTGGTGACGGTCAATGCCAAGGGTGCCAAGAAGGTTGCCATGCCTAACCTGGTCGGTTACTCGACACGTCAGGCTGTAGCTGAACTGAGACAGCGCGGTCTGGTCCTGGGACGTCTTTCGTATGTGTCTGATATTGCGACCAATAATGTCCTTAAGCAGAGGTATAGAGGCCGTAATGTGGATCCTGGTACCATGGTTGAGGCTGAGTCCACCATAGATCTTGTTGTAGGCCTCAACAGCAGCAATTCGGAAACAAAGATTCCTGATGCGACCGGTTTGAATGAAATGGAAGCTGTAAAGAGGATCAATGATTATTATCTCAATGTCAGAAGTATCAGATATGACAGGAATGTGACGACCTTTGAAGACAGTCTCCGTGCTGTAGTTTACAGGCAGACTCCGGCTCCGACAGAGCTTCCGGTCAGGATGGGTACTGACGTTACACTGTATTTGAGAGTAGAGGAGGCAGCGGAGTAATGGTTGATGATTCAATGAATTTCTTCGATCAGGAAGAGGATTTCGGATGTGAGGGCGAGCAGCAGGAGATGTTCGAGCACTATCGTTTCGATATTGCTCCAGGACAGGTTCCTATGAGGGTCGACAAGTATCTGGCGACTCATATGGAGTATACCTCGCGCCATCGTATACAGCTTGCGATAAAGGCAGACTATATCAGAGTCAACGAAAAGGTTGTAAAGGCAAACTATGTTGTCCGTCCTGGCGATGTCGTTCAGTTTGTCATGCCATACCAGAGGCGTGGCCTCGAAATACTTCCAGAAGATATACCTTTGAATATAGTATACGAGGATGACGATGTACTGGTGCTGAACAAGGAAGCCGGCATGGTAGTTCATCCGGGGCACGGACATTTCAGCGGCACACTGGTAAATGCTCTTGCTCATCATCTTGGAATATCCCAGGGTCCGGATGCCGATGACGAAAGGATGGGTGTCCTGGTTCATAGAATCGACAAGGATACCTCCGGCCTTCTGGTGGTTGCGAAGAATGATGAATCCCAGCTGGATCTGGCGAAGCAGTTCTTCGTCCATTCGATTGAGCGTCGCTACGTCGCTATCGTCTGGGGCAATCTCAAGGAAGACGAGGGTACCATTACCGGTAACATAGGCAGAGACCCTAACGACCGCATGAGATTCAAGGTATTCCCGGAAGGAGATCATGGCAAGCATGCCGTAACTCACTATAAGGTGTTGGAGAGATTCGGCTATGTGACAGTGGTTGAGTGCCGACTCGAAACCGGCAGAACCCATCAGATACGTGTCCATTTCAACTGGATCGGTCACCCTCTCTTCAATGACGAGCGCTATGACGGCTCTGAAATCCGCAAGGGAACAATCTACGCCAAATACCGCCAGTTCATCGAGAACTGCTTCAAGCTCCTCCCTCGCCAGGCCCTGCACGCCAAGACCCTCGGCTTCGTCCATCCGAAGACAAAACAGATGGTCCGCTTCGACTCTAAACTCCCTGACGACATGCAGTCCCTGATCGACAAATGGCGCAAATATTCCGAAAACATGTCTCAGTTTCTGGAAGAATGAAAAACGGTGGAACAGTAGGTGAGAAACACTCATCTACTGTTCCGCTTTTATATTTAATTGATTATCTTTGCGAGGCTAAGTAATTAGCAGACATATTTTAGCGAAAGTGTTTTCGTGACCCTCTAGAGAAAATGTGGTAGTTTTCGTACACCGGGATGACGAATGGACGCTTCTGCTCGTGTATAGGTATCCCTATGCCCGACTCTTCGGGCATATCCCATATCTATCCGAGTGTGGGGTATTCATGTTTATCGGTGTACAGGTCTTACCACAACCCTCTTTAGGATAAACGATTGAGCCTCACACTTTTTTTGTGTTTATGCTGAAGGGGCTACAGCAAATCCAAGACCTCTTTATGTTCGGAATCAATATCTTGATGGCTTTTGCAGGAGCAATTGTGAAGTTGCTGCTTCCTGAACGCATGTCCGATAAGGAACTTGTTGCTTCAGTCTGTGCAAACGATCAGAGGGCGATTGTGCATATGTTTTATAAAAAGTTTATGGCAATGTTCCAGTACCATGTCTATAAACTTTTCCCCTACAAGGAAGATGTCCGTGATCTGGTTGATGAGTTTTTTCTCTATCTATACGAGGATGATTGGCGTAGGCTGAGAACTTTCGATGATAGTAAAGCGTCGCTATCAACGTGGATGTCTGTCACATCTTTCAGATTTTTCAAGAATTACAAGCATTCAAAGATAGATTCGAATGGTCTCATCTCTATAAGTGATAAATGGGAGACTTTTGTCGGTGACTGGGTGCAGAGCAGCGATGCCGGCCTTATGATGGATATCAATGAATCCATTGAGTCCATTGCTAGTGATAGGGATCGTGAGATTGCAAGGCTTCTTTTTATTGAAGATAAGGAATTCCAGGTTATTGCTGATAGGTTTGAACTAAGTGTGGATTATGTCTATACAGTGAAGAACAGGCTTGTCAGACAGTTACAGAAAAAGTTGAACAGTTACCGTTAATTCAAGAGGTTATGAAAGACGAATTACTCATGAGATTTATAGACGGTACTGCGACTCCGGAGGAAGTCGAAACCGTTATGGAAATGCTCAGCAAGGATGATGAGGCTGCCAAGGAATGGATGCAGATGGTCAATGCGGCCAGTCTGGTTGATACCCCGGCCCCGGTAGTTGTGAATGAGCCGGATGCAGAGACATTTGTGCTTAATGCTTTGAACCGGTCGGAAGCTGCTGGAGTTCAGTCCTCAAAGAAGGTGAGAAGGTTGCCCTGGATCATAGGTGGTGTGGCTGCCGCCGCAGCTGCAATTGCCTTTGTTGTGACTTTGTCGTTAAACAACAGCTCACCAACCCCTGTGGGTAATCTTCAGGCTGGTATTGCTCCAGAAGATACGATTGTAGTTTCTGCCCCGTCTGATACAATCGTTGAATTACAGAATACCGTGCAGGATATAAGGCAGCAGGAGTATTTAGCTGAGACTAAAGAGGAGAATACTGTCGTGTCGCAGAAACAGCAGATTGATCAGGTCAGCACGGCAGGCAAAGGCACAATGACTTTTCAAGATACGACGGCAGTCAGCATAGATGCACCTGTGTTTAACGTTCTGAAACCGGCTAAAAGCCCATATCGTGTAAAGGTGAAGAATATAGATAAGGATTTTGTCTTCGAGTGGGAGGCCTCATGCGTGGCAACCATGTCTCTGGTCATCACAGATTCCAAAGGAGTAACCTTGATGGATAAGTCATTGGATCCGGTAGAAGGGAAGTGTCCTGTCAAGGCAGCGGAACTTGCAAATCTTGGTGAGTTGACTTGGATTTTGACAGCATCCTTTGAGGATGATAACATACAGGTCCGCACCGGAAAGATAGAGCTTGTAATGAATTAGAACAAAAATGAATATTATCATGAGAAGGTTCACTGCTGTCCTTATTTTTATTTTGTGTACTTGGGGAATTTCTTCAGCCCAAAGAATTGTCAATGATACTCACACTTACCGTTACGTGATGACTGATACTGAGACATTGAAACAGGCCGAGGTAAATGCCATTCAGGAAGCTCAACGTCAGATGATTGCCAATCATTTCGGCACTGTTGTCGGTTCGACTACGGCTATGACCATAGGCGATGAAGTTAAAAGCGTTACGTATGGTGAGGCTGATATCAAGGGTTATTGGTTGGAAGACAATGCTGCACCTGTCATCCGTAAGTCAGTGGTAAATGAGCATTTCGTACTTGATGTCACAGTTTCGGGTAAGATTCAGGAATTTGTCACTACTCCGATTGATCTTAAATGTATTGTTCTCAAGAATGGTACGGACGAGAAATATGCTTCTACCGATTTCAAAAATCGCGATAAGCTATATCTTTCATTCAAAAGCCCTGTCGACGGATACCTTGCAGTATATCTGGGGGACAGAGAAACCGTGAATTGCCTGTTTCCTTATAACGGTTCATCTTCAGAGATCATGAAAATAGCAGCAGGAGAAGAATATGTGCTTTTCTCCAAGGCAAAATCCGGAAAACTGGATCCTTTTGCTGTGCAGGAATTCCCTCTCGGCTGTAGTCCTGGCAATGAAATGGAGATGGTGACTCTATACGTCATCTTCTCTCCGAATGAATTCACCAAGGCAAATGATTACGCTGACCGTAAATTCAGATACCTGCCTTTTGAAGAATTCCATTCATGGCTTTCACGCATCAGAAGGCTGGACACTAAAATGAATCTACAATCTTTCAACATCACAATAACTAGGTAACGAAGTTTATGAAATGCAGTCTTTATAGAGTTGTCATAGCTGTAGCTATGCTTATATATGCCGCCGGTGCTGAAGGCCAGGTTGTGGCGTTGCAGGCCCCTGCAGCTGATGAAGTGGTGATATATAACCCTTTGGTTTCGCGAGATGCAGAAAATATCATAGTAGAGTATGACCTGCTTCTGGGCGCACTGGTCTCATCATGCAATGTGGAAGTTCAGGTCAGTACCGATGCAGGAAAGACATTCGGGCAGATCAGCGAAGGATTGACAGGTGACAGGAATGGATTGTCCTCGTCAGGACATAAGACAATAAGAATTCCTTTAAGTCGTTATGCAAGGAAGTTTGCTAGAAAATCTATGGCGTTTAATCTGGTGGTAAAGTCTATTATGGCACCAGAAAATCTTTCAGCAAAAGGTACCGCAAACTGCTATATTGTTTCTAGGAGTGGAGACTATGCTATCAAGACAGTCAAGGGTAACAGCTATGAGTCTGTAGGTGCTGTTAAGTCAGTAGAGGTCTTGTGGGAATCATTCGGTACAACTTCTGCTCCCAAGGTGGGGGACTTAATAAAGTCAGTTTCCTATAGAGATGGATATATAACACTTCAGACTGCTGATGTCTATAAAGAGGGTAACGCAGTAATAGCAGCCAAGGATGCTGCGGGCAAGATTCTTTGGAGCTGGCATATCTGGCTGACAGATCAGCCTGGCAAATGCGTGTATGCCAATAATGCCGGAACGATGATGGACTGCAACCTCGGTGCTACCTCCGCAACCCCAGGCGAGGTCGGTGCTCTGGGCCTCCTGTATCAGTGGGGCCGCAAGGACCCGTTCCTCGGCTCTTCTTCAATCAGTAGCAGTGTCGAGGCTAAGTCAACCATTACTTGGCCATCTGCAGTGTCATCGTCGTCATCTCGTGGCACGATATCGTACGCTACGGAGCACCCAACCACGTTTATTACTTACAATGATGCCAATTGCGATTGGTATTACTCGGGCACTTCGTCCATTGACAATACTCGCTGGCAGTCAACCAAGACAATCTACGACCCATGTCCTGTAGGTTGGCGCGTGCCAGATGGCGACAACAATGGCGTATGGAACAAAGCCGGCTTTGATCACCAGTCATACGATTCCTCTGGTGAAGGCATGCTCTTTGGTTCGGGCATCAGTTCTCCCGCCACCTGGTATCCCGCTGCGGGTTATCGTCACGGCAATGGTAGGTCCATGAACTTTGTCGGCGGCTGCGGCAACTATTGGTCGGTTACTCCTGATGGTTACTCTGCGTATTTCCTCTACTTCGACGGCAGTGGCTTCGTTTATCCTACGAACAGCAACCATCGTGCGGGCGGGCGGTCGGTCCGTTGCCTCCAAGAATAATATTCCTGCGTGACATCGTTCAGCCCTGCCATGCGGGCTGAATGATGTCGATCCGCGGATTGAACCCCGCGCCCGGCGCGGGGCCGAATTTGAAAAAACAATTTATGATATGCAAAAACTGTTTAGAACCATTTGCCTTTTTGCGGCCATGTTCGGTATGGTGGCTGCTGCCGGGGCTCAGTCTGTCAAGACCGGTGTGTTTACTTTGGACGAACTGGCACAGGGCTATTCGTCAAATTCTGACAATGACATATACATGCCCCCAAATCTGAGTGTGGACATTGAGTTCATTGACGAGGATGGCCAGGGCGTGCTGAATGCCAATGAGAATGCAAAGGTAAGGCTCAGCATCAGGAACACCGGTGGAGATGCCAACGGAGTAAAGGTGTCTGTCCTGCCTGTAAAGAATTATAGGGGCATTGCCTTGAACAGTAATGAACTCATGGTCAACATTCCTGCAAACGAGGCTTCTGTAGTGGAGTTCCCGATTCGCGCAGGAATTGACCTTCAGACAAGCCGTGACACCAAGTTCAACATCAAGATATTCGAGCCTCTTGGATATGATATAGAAGCGGTTCTAAATCTGAACACTCTCGAATACATGAAGTCGCGTCTGATCATGAATGGTGTGACTTCGATTGCTGATTCGGGTGTTGGACTGATGGCGAGAAACGGAAATCCTGACGGTAAGGTGCAGGCCGGTGATGTGGTCAATGTTACAGTCATGCTCCAGAATGTGGGAGTAGGCGATGCCTCTAACGTAAAGTACACCATCACCTCCAACGATTCGAATGTCCTCCTGTATACCTCACAGGGCCCTGTCAAAAGTCTTACAGGCAGTTTCGCTGAGATGGCTTCCGGAAAGACTGAGGAACTTTCATTCAGAGTCAGCCCTACCAACAGATACACTCACACCGGTGGATATCTTCCTGTTTATATAACCCTGCAGGAGGATACAGGCTTCGGCAATCTCGCCTCACAGATCATCCCGATACCGTTTGACGCTGCCCCTGTAAAGGCAGAGGTAGTCTCGGTCGATGCGGATATGGACAGACTGATCGCCCAGATGGGTAAGAGTACCGTAGAATCAAAGGACAACCGAGTCAATTCCCATCCTCAGCAGATCAGGGATATTATGGCGGCACCTAAAGGTGCTCCGCTCTATAAGGATGCTGTGGCCATCGTCATAGGTTCTGAAAACTATGCGGATAAGACAATCCCTACTGCCCCTTATGCAGCACGTGATGCTCAAGTGATAGGAGAGTACTTCAAAAACTCGATGGGAGTGGGCAATGTAATGGTCATGACGGACAAGGAAGTGACAAGCATGGCTATGAACATGATGTTTGACGGTCAGCGTGGCCGCCTCTCCAAAATGATAACACCGGGAGTGACAGACGTATTCGTATATTATTCCGGCCATGGCGTGCCTATGGAGAATGAGTATGGCGGTCAGGATGTACTGCTCATCCCTTATGATGTAGAGAAATCGTGGATCAAGGACTATGGCTTCAGCCTTAACAAGATGTATTCTGACCTTGCGTCGTTGGATGCAAAATCAGTCACAGTCATCCTCGATGCCTGCTTCAGCGGAGGCTCCCGTCTTAGTGAAAAATATAAGTCCGAGTCAGTGGCCAATCAGAAATTTGTCATTCTTGATCCGAGCGAAATGGAACAGCCGTGGCTGAATGACCCTGATTTCCGGGTGTTCACCTCATCCAAAGGAAACCAGACCTCTCAGGGTCGCGACCTCTCCAAGTCAGGCCTCTTTACCTACTATCTGGCAATAGGCCTTCAGGGAGATGCCGATGAGAATTCAGACGGCAAAGTCACAATGGAAGAACTCGTGGACTTTGTTACGGTAAATGTCGACAAGGAAAGCAACGGCGCTCAGACCCCTCAGTTCCGCGAACACGAAGGCAGCAAGGGAGAATTTGTACTGGAAAAGATCAGATAGTCTGATAGAATCGCCGGCGTTCATCCCTATATGTATGTCGGAACGGGTAAATTAAAGACAAATAAAAACAATTTATATGAAAAAACTTTTGAAATTTTTTATGCCATTTGCTGTTGCCGGCATTTTTGCGAGTGTCGATGCGCAGGCTCAATCTGTGACGACTGAGAGCATTTCCTTTAAGTTGGAGGATGTTACCGAAATGTTCATGCCGCCAGATCTGCGTATGAAAATCAATTTTGTCGATGCTAATAATAATAATATTCTTGAGGCTGAGGAAAGAGGTTATATCAAGCTGAATATTATCAATAAAGGTGGAAAGGCTGATAATGTCAAGGTTACGGTGGTGCCTGTCAACAATGCCAATGGAGTCAGACTTCCTGAGTCTACTTTCACGTCTTCTGTACGTAAGAATGGAACATGGGATGTTTCTATCCCTATGATAGCAGATATTGATGTCCCTACTGGATATACTAATTTCCTTATTAAGGTATCTGAGCCGATGGGATATGACATTAATGCTACATTGGAACTTTCGACATTCGAGTTTCAAAAGGCGAAACTTAGGATGAATGGTGTGGAGATTTCTGACTCAGGCGTTGATGTCAAGCCATATAACGGCAACCCTGACAACAAAATTCAGAATATGGATGTGGTCCGAGCTACAGTCATGATACAGAATGTGGGAGATGGAGAGGCTCATAATGTCAGATATAAAGTGACGTCCAAGGATCCGAATGTGCGTCTGCTGACTATGTCAGGATATGCACAGGAGGTACCAGGTACTATTGGCGATATGCTTGTAGGTCAGGCTAAGGAAATATCCTTCAGATTAAGTCCTAATGCTCACTATGTGCATAAGCAAGGTTATATTCCGCTTTATCTGACTGTCACTGAGGATAAGGGATTTGGTAATATAACATCCAGACAGATCCCTATCCCTTTCGATGCTGCGACCATTAAACCTGAAGTCGTCAAGGTTGAAGCCAATAAGGAAAAACTGATTGCTTCTCTTGGTACAAAGGTCGTTTCTGATGATGACCGTGTTATATCAGATGTTAAATTCAAGGATATAACTGTTGCTCCTCTCGGACAGTCGATATATCAGGATGCTGTTGCAGTGGTAATCGGTTCTGAGGAATATATGGACAAGACGATAGTTCCTGCTCCATACGCGGCTCGTGATGCGGAAGTAATGACTGAGTACTTTAGGAAATCAATGGGTATCAAGAACATTAAGAGTTATATAAATGAAGAGGCGACTGTAATGGCTCTTAATACCTTGCTCGATTCTGAAATTGGCTCATTATCTTCTTTGGTAACCCCTGGGCAGACAGATTTGTATGTATATTATTCTGGACATGGAGTCCCATTGCCAAACAAGGATGGTGAGATGGAGGTGTTCCTGATACCTTACGATGTCCCCAAGGACGGAATCTCCAGATATGGATATAGCCTTAATAAACTTTATGCAGATTTGAGTGGCTTAAATGCCAAGTCTGTAACCGTCATTCTTGATGCATGTTTCAGTGGCGGTTCCCGATTGAGTGAGGTATATGAGTCTAAGTCAATCACAAATCAGAAATTCACTCTCGGTGATATGGCCAAAATGGACGAACCATGGCGTAATAACCCTAATTTCCGAGTATTCACTTCATCAAAGGGTAACCAGACCTCTCAGGCAAATGACAGGACTCGTTCTGGAAGATTTACGTACTATCTTGCTGTCGGACTTCAGGGTGATGCTGATAAGGATGGTAATGGAAAGGTTACTATGACTGAACTATATGAGTTTGTACAAGATAACGTGCATAAGGAGACAGCAGGCCAGCAGACTCCTCAGTTCTATGGTAACAGTGATTTTGTGGTGGAAGTAATCAAGTAATGTTATGAAGAAGCTATTGAATATATTGACTGTTTATGCGCTGATTCTCTGCTTTGCAGATTCAGCTTATGCTCAGATGCCTCTCCAGTCTCCAAGGAAAGATGGCGTATCCATCGGAAATACTAGGATTTCACGTGACGACAAAGATCTTGTTGTTGATTATCAGATCATGCTTGGAGATGATGTCCTTTCGTGCAATGTGCAGGTGATTATGTTGGTGGGAGGGCAGGAAGTAAAATTGCAACCTGTTGAACTTAAGGGAGATTTCGGCAAGATAACCGAGTCTGGTTTCAAGCAGGTCAGATATAATGTCGAGGACCGAAAACAGCAACTCGCAGGTAAGGATATCCGTTTTACTTTGAGTGTGAACAGCAAGGATGTTCTTGACAATGAGATCTTGGCAATGTACAATATGTCAGTCACCCCACAATTATCATATGGACTTATGCTGGGCTATGTCAAGAAGTTTGGCGGATATGTGAAGTTCAGAAGTGACTTCCAGTTCGGAAAGCCGTCATATATCTGTAACAAAGCAGGCGAGATAGAGGGTGGAGGTATGCTGTGGACAAGTGGAGCTCAGAGAAAATCCAGACTTCAGGTTACTGGAGGTGCCCTTTTTCGTTTGACCAAATGGCTCTACCCATACGCAGGTGTCGGTTATGGTTCACGTGACGTCCAATGGCAGGACTATCAGGGAAATTGGGCTCAGGTCTCTAATTATTCATGCAAAGGAATCTCAGCAGAGGCTGGAGCTATTGTGAAGATGGGACCGGTAGCCTTGTCGGCGGGAGTTTCAACTACTGCATTTAAATACACCGAACTTGAACTTGGAATCGGTGTGATGTTTTAATTGTTAAGATGTTGATTATGAAAAAGATGTTGATATTTCTTCTTCCTGTGATTATGTTACTGACAGGATGTGAGAAAAATGACGACTCAAAACTTTGCGGAACTTGGAAGTACAGTACAATAACGTCTGATGTATATCTTACATTGGACTCTGACGGAACATTCGTATGGGATAGCACTTCTGCAGGGAAGGATTACAGAGAAGGTCGTGGAAATTATACATATAATGCTGGCCAGCAGACCTTGGTTCTTTCTTATACAGATAAGACGAGGACTGACATGTATATAGTCCAGTCGCTTTCGTCGTCAATGATGGTGCTCTTGGATCTGGATGGAAACATTTCGACCTTCATGAAACAATAAGTCATTAATTTCTAGTAAATCGGATATGAAAAACAGAAGTTTGCAGAAGATTTTGTCCGGTGTCCTTGTGGCAGGCCTGCTGGTTTCGTGTATGGGACTGGAGGAGAGTGATCCTTCATCACTGCAGAAGCCCGAGATGACGACTTTTGAGATTGTCGACAATGGCTCATTGGTGTTTGAACTTAATGCGAGCGTTGACAAGAGCCTTGCAGGCCGAATTGCCAGCTGTGGTTTTTATTATGGAAAGGACAAGAGCATGAGCGGTGCGGAGAAGGTTGAGTGCAAGATGCTCGGCGGAACATTCTCTGCCGACATCACTCTTCACGAGTACGGAGAGACCTTCTATGCTTGCTCATACATATCCAACGGTGTTGAAGGAAACGAAATCAGCTCCGATCCTAAGAGCATAACCGTGAAGGAACTGCAGGATTATGTGGAGTTCGGCCAGGCGGCACTTGTTTCTTATGACAGGGCAACGAAGGCTGCATCTGTAAGTGTGTCGTACGAGGTGGAAAAAGGTGTTGATGTTACCGCTAGAGGATTATGTTACGGTACGTCAAGAGATCTTTCAGTCAAAGGAACTAATATGAATGATGCAGATCTTTCATCAGGTTCTGTGACTTATGAAATTCCAGGTGTTGAGACTGGAAAGACATACTATGTGCGTCCATATCTGTATGATGGTGATGATCTGGCTTATGGCGAACCGCAGGAACTGCACGCCTACGCTGTTCCAGTGGTAGAGATTGGAAAAGTTTCAGCAGTTAAGTCTGATTGCGCATCCGTTTCATGTGAGGTTGTCGATGACTGCGGCAAGGCAATTGAATCACGCGGTGTAGTGTATGTAAAGGGAGATGGAGAACCAACTTTAAGTACAGGAAAATCTGCTGTTTCTGGAACAACAGGAGAATATACAGTTACTCTGTCCGGTCTTTCTCCAAATATGCTGTATTCAGTTCGTGCGTATGCTGAGAATGAGAAGGGGGT
Source organism: Candidatus Cryptobacteroides sp. (assembly GCA_045539015.1). Classification (GTDB taxonomy): domain Bacteria; phylum Bacteroidota; class Bacteroidia; order Bacteroidales; family UBA932; genus Cryptobacteroides. The sequence continues at coordinate 5,755 of JAZQEN010000073.1, read as the reverse complement.
CGCTTACAGTGCAGAGAAACGTACTTTCACGACTTCTGTAGCTCTTCCAAGCGTTACTGTTTCAGTAGGGGACAAGACCTCGTCTTCTGCAAATGTGACAGGAAACATTACTTCAGACGGTGGAGAGGCTCCATCTGAGGTAGGATTCTATTACAGTACTTCTGAAGAGGTCGATCCAGCTATTGCTACTAAAGTTGCAGGCAAAGCATCCGGCTCTTCATTTACTGCGGAACTGGATGGGCTGACAAGAGTTACTAAGTACTACGTCTGTGCGTACGCTGTGAACTCAGCTGGTGAGGCGCTAAGTCCTTCAGTGCCTTTTACCACTCAAGCAGAACTGCCTGTAGTAGAAACATCTGTAGTGACAGAGATTACAGATGAGAGCGCAGTCTGTGGAGGCAAGGTGACCGATGATGGTGGTTCCGAGATCATCGCAAAGGGAATAGTCTGGAGCACTTCTGAAAACCCTGCCATCAGTTTGAGTACTAAGACAAATGTTGGCAAGGGAACTGACGAGTTCAGTTCTTCGATGACAGGATTAGTCTTTAGTACAAAATATTATGTTCGTGCATATGCTACAAATTCAGTTGGTACTTCGTATGGTGCTGTAAAAGAATTCATGACTGCCGAATTGAATGTATCTAATGTTCCAGACTTGTCATTGTCCGGCTCGTCAAACTGCTACATTGTGTCTAAAGCAGGAATACATCGTTTTCGTGCAGTTAAGGGTAATAGCACTTCGTCAGTTGGGTACGTGAATTCTGTTGATGTCTTGTGGGAGTCCTTCGGAACCTCGACTGCTCCGAAAGTGGGCGACCTGATAAAGACAGTATCTTATAATGACGGTTACATAGTCTTCCAGACAGCAGATACCTTTAAAGAAGGTAACGCAGTAATAGCAGCCAAGGATGTTTCTGGCACCATTCTCTGGAGCTGGCACATCTGGCTGACAGATCAGCCTGGCAAGTGCGTGTATGCCAATAATGCAGGCACCATGATGGACCGCAACCTTGGGGCTACGAGTGCGACTCCGGGCGATGCCGGTGCTTTAGGTCTTCTGTATCAGTGGGGTAGGAAGGATCCTTTCCTGGGTTCTTCATCAATCAGTGACAAGGTAGAGGCAAAGTCTACAATCTCCTGGCCATCATCAGTGTCTTCGTCTTCATCTTGTGGTACTATATCCTATGCCACAGAGCATCCTACGACTTTTATCAGTTATAACAACAGCATTTATGATTGGTATTATTCGGGCAGTTCGTCAACAGACAATACTCGTTGGCAGTCTGAGAAGACGATCTATGACCCATGTCCAGCCGGTTGGCGTGTGCCTGATGGCGGCAGTGATGGTGTGTGGGAGAAGTCGGGCTTTGATGATCAGGATTATGATGATTCAGACGAAGGTATGTTCTTCGGTTCGGGCATCAGTTTTCCAGCAACCTGGTATCCCGCTGCGGGTTATCGTGGCGGCAGTGATGGGGCCCTGTACGATGTCGGCTACTACGGCAACTATTGGTCGGTTACTCCTTATGGCTACGGCGCGAATTACCTCTACTTCTACGACAGTGGCAGCGTCCATACTACAGGCTACTACGGCCGTGCGTACGGGCGGTCGCTCCGTTGCCTCCAAGAATAATATTTCTGCGTGACATCGTTCAGCCCTGCTATGCGGGCTGAATGATGTCGATCCGCGGATTGAGCCCCGCGCCCGGCGCGGGGCCGAAAAATTGAAATGTCGTTTCCCGTATAGCGTATATGATAGATTCCGGCGATGCCGGTACTATATAGTGAAAACGAAAAATTGACTTATGAAAAATAGAAGTTTGCTAAAGATTATTTTAGGAGTCCTGACATCGGGACTGCTGGTGTCATGTATGGGACTGGAGGAAACTGCACCTTCTTCGTTGGCTGCTCCGGAGATCAATGAATTTGAGGTGACGGATAATGGTTCGCTGGTGTTTGAACTTAATGCGAGCGTTGACAAGAGCCTTGCAGGCCGAATTGCCAGCTGTGGTTTTTATTATGGAAAGGACAAGAGCATGAGCGGTGCAGAGAAGATCGAGTGCAAGATGCTCGGCGGGTCTTTTTCGGCCGATCTTACCCTCCGTGAGTACGGTGAGACCTATTATATATGCTCATTCATCTCAAACGGCTCCGGCTCGAATGAGATCTTGTCAGACCCGGAAAGAGTCCAGCTGAAGGATCTGGATGCCTATGTGGAGTTCGGCACTCCTGAAGTGGTGTCTTATGACAGAGAAACAGAAAAGATGTTTGTCAGGGTATCATGCTCGCCTAAGACTGGAGTTGATGTATCAAAGTGGGGAGTTTGTCATGGGGAATCTGAGAAATTATCAGTAGACAGCAATAGCATTGAGGATAAAAATATCGAAGACGGCATTATCAATGTGGTGATAGATGATGTACCCGTCGGCACCGCCTTGTTTGTTCGTCCTTATGTGTATGACAATGGAAATCTTGCATATGGCGATGCCGTTTGTCTAAATGCTCACGCTGTCCCTGCTGTTGAGATATCAGAGGTCATGGATATAACAAACAGTGGGGTATCAATATCTGCTTCTGTCTCTGATGATGGCGGAATGCCGATAAAGGCACGTGGTGTGGTGTATATTTCAGGTGATGGGGAACCGACAATAGGTACTGGCGTGAATGTCTTGGTTGAGGGAGGTGTTGGAGAATTTATTGTGAACTTGTCAGATCTAGCTCCGAACCAGACCTATAGTATACGAGCCTATGCTCAGAATGACAAGGGAGTGACTTATAGCGAAAAGCGAACCTTTACAACAAAGATTGGCATGCCTCAGGTGCAGACGACAATACACATGATAAGTGGCATCGGACTGACATCAGCTACTTTGGAAGCAAATATAGTATCAGATGGCGGAGAACCTATTTCTGAATGTGGTTTTTATTTATGTAAGGGGAATATGTTCAGCGACGATACAGCAGTGAGATATGTATGTGGAAACTCTTCCATGTCGTTTTCCTATGCTGTATCAGGACTGGAGCAGGCAACAGAGTATAGTTTTAAGGCTTTTGCGGTTAATTCTGTAGGAGAGTCAGTTGGCGAACCGATCTGCTTTACAACGAAGGCAACAATAGAATATGCTCTGACGCTACCTGATGATACATATGTATGGTTTTCAGGAATAGTGGTTGGAGAGACATCTAGGGGATTTTTGCTGTCAGATGATGATTCCAATATGCTGTATGTCTATTGCGGAAACAGTTGGAGTGAATCTGATGTAAAAATTGGCGACTGTGTCACTGTTGGCGGCACGATGGCTACATACTATAATAATAGAGAACTCACATTACAATATGCGTCTTTTGAAAGAAGAACCGCTTCAGTTCCAGAATCCGAAGCATATAAACTCACAAGTTCAAATATTAAATCTTTCGTAGATGAAAATCACAAACCTTGTAAGATTACAGTAACGGGTCAGGTAGTCAAGGATGGATCTTACTATAATATCTTGTTGGGAGACGAGTGTGTGGCCTCTCCAAACTTCCCTGTCGTCGATATGGATCAGTATGTTGGTGATAATGCGACATTGACAGGCTATTATCTTTGGACATCGACAAATTCGGACAACAAGTATGTCGTTTCATTTGTTCTTACTGAGGTTTTTGTGGATATAGGTCTGAATTTGGGCTCTCCCGCTAATTGTTATATTGTGTCAGATAGTGGAAGATATAATTTTCAGGCAGTCAAAGGTAATAGTAATGTCTCAGTCGGTTCTGTAAAATCAGTTGAAGTGTTATGGGAGTCCTTTGGTACGTCTACAGTTCCTGATGTCGGTGATCTGATTAAGTCGGTGTCTTATATCGGTGGCTATATAGTGTTCCGTACAGCAGACACATTCAAAGAAGGCAATGCGGTAATTGCTGCAAAAGATGCATCAGGCAAGATTCTTTGGTCATGGCATATCTGGCTGACCGATGAGCCTGGCGAATGCGTCTATGCCAATAATGCAGGCACCATGATGGATCGCAATCTGGGGGCAACGAGTGCAACTCCTGGCGATGTTGGTGCATTAGGCCTTCTGTATCAGTGGGGGCGCAAGGATCCGTTTTTGGGGTCGTCAAGTATAAGTGACAGAATTGAGGCTAAATCAACAATGTCAGGACATTCATTTGTTATGTCTTCAATGACTAATGGTACAATAGATTACTCTATAGCTCATCCGACTACATTTATAATGGGTAACAATAATAGTGCTTATGATTGGTGCTACCAGGAGTCAAATGCGAATGATGATAGATGGCAAACTGTGAAAACAATTTATGACCCATGTCCTAGAGGTTGGCGAGTCCCAGACGGTGGCTTAGATTCTCCATGGACGAAGGCTAATCTTCCATATGGAATGAGTGGTGAGGCATATGATAGTATTTGTTACTACGATAGTGTAAACAGTGGAATGGTTGTTAACTCTCCATTATCTATTCCAGCATCATGGTATCCATGTGCTGGATGTCGTGGGAGAATTGATGGAGCGTTAGATCAGTATCAAGGCTATTACTGGTCAGCAACTTCTCGCGTCATCTACTCTTTATCTGCATGTTCGCTAAGAATTGGCTCCTCATGGCTTATTGGAGAATATGTGACACCCTCAGGCGGGTATTCTATACGGTGCCTCAAAGAATAACCCATCCTGAGTGCCATCGTGCAGCCCTGCTTTGCGGGCTGCATGATGGCGTTCCGCGGATTGATCCCCGCGCCCGGAGCGGGGCCGAAATGAAAAGTTCTTTGACATACTGAAAACGAAAAGATTTGTGATTTATCTGAAATGCACTATATTTGTACATTATAATGTACATGAATTTACGTGCCTTATGGTTATTATCAGTTCTGCGGAATTACGCAACAATATGAAAAAGTATCTGGATATTGCCAAGAATGAAAAGGTTGTGATCCAGAGAGGTCGAAATGAGACATTCGTTCTTGTCGCACAAAATAATGTGGCGGATGATGATCTGAGTCGTGCAATTACTGTGGATGATGTCCTTGCTCGCGTGCGTGAGGGGTTGAATGAGATGTTTGAGCGCAAGGATGATCACAATATAGCATGAAAAAGGTTTTGTTTCTTCCTGAAGTAGTCGATCAGTTTCTTGAAATTGCAGAAGTCTTGTATCAGAAAGGGTATCTGGGATTTAAAGAGGTGGCGATTGAGTATTCAGAACAGCTGTTCAGAGATATTCAGAAAAACTTACCGCTGAAAATTAAGAAGGATGCTCCATCTTATTTCAAGCGATATGGCAACGATTTGTTTTATTCTTCGTTCACTAAGAATAAGCATACTACTTGGTATGTGTTTTATAGTATTCATGACCAAGATGGGCAGACTGTCTTTCTTGTCAGATATTTAGGAAATAATCACATAATTGCTCATCATCTGGTCGAGGACCTGTATTGATCATCAACTCTAGTCTTTTCGTTCCGTCCGCAGCGCAGGCTGTCCGGGCGGAATTTCGTTTTCAGTATGCCGCAGTGATGATGAAATGATAGATTACGGCAATGCCGATGCTATATAGTGAAAACGAAAAATTGACTAATGAAGAATATGAGATTTGCGAGACTGTTGTGCGGAGTCCTGATGGCAGGACTGCTGGCTTCGTGCATGGGACTGGAGGAAACTGCACCTTCTTCGTTGGCTGCTCCGGAGATCAATGAATTTGAGGTGACGGATAATGGTTCGCTGGTGTTTGAACTTAATGCGAGCGTTGACAAGAGCCTTGC
>JAZQEN010000072.1:0-55435 GCA_045539015.1 Candidatus Cryptobacteroides sp. | reverse complement strand
ATAATGCCACCTGGCTCTCTGGAGAACCAGTGTCAGTATTAGACTTTCCGTACTTCGCGAAAAGCTCCTGTTTCTTCTCAGGCATAAGGTATTCTGCCATAGCTTTAAAAGATTAAGGGTTAAACATCAAAACTTTACGGGTCACTGTCAGGTAGACCCAAAGCGGGCGCAAAGATAAGCATAATATCCAAGAAAACAAACCATTATGAAAATTAATTGTTTTTCTTCCCGCCATTGATTATATTTGAGAAATTTAAACCCATGGCTATGAATAAGAATTGTTACAAATTTGTCCTTTGGACATGTGCGTCATCTGAGAATGAAGTGACAGGTGAGGATATTGATCTCGAAAACACATTTGAGTGCGATGTCGATGATATAAGGAATTTGAAGCCGGGTGTGGCCCTTTTCTCTCCCGTTAAAGACAGATGGGGCAAACTGGAGTTTCCCGACTTCAACTTTAGGGTCGTGGAAGTCTATGAGAACGGCCTTAGACTCAAGTCATCGTTCATGTATTCGAGCAACAGTGCTGAGTTTGACATCACCTTCGACAACCCTTTGCACAAAGACAGTTTCTGGTTCGGACGCTACGCGTACTCATATAGACTGACTCTGGAAAAGAAATGAAACCATTGAGAATACTTGCTGCGGTCGTCGTCTTCATGGCGACCGCATGCCATGAAACCCCGTATGAGAGTTATACTGACACTGTAGAAGTCAATGGTGTCAGTCTTTTCTATGCTGCCGAGGGAGCCGGCAAGCCTGTGATCCTCCTGCATGGAAACGGCGGCAGTCACAATGACCTTGAGACCACGCATCGCGAGCTGGCCCAGGCCGGCTATATGGTCTATGCGTTGGATTCGCGCGGACAGGGAGCCAATCCGCGTCTGGAAGAATATCATTATAAGGACATGGCGACCGATGTATACGAGTTCATCAAGCTCAAGGGACTGGAGAAACCGGCGGTGTTCGGCTTCAGCGACGGAGGTATCATCGCGCTGCAGCTTGAGGTGATGTATCCGGGAACATTGGGCGCGATCGTCACGGGAGGTGCCAATATCTTCGTTGAGGATGCGCTGATTCAGTCTTTCGCTGAAGGATTTCTGGCACAGCCTTCGACTGAGCCGCTCGTGATAATGCTTCAGACAGAGCCGTCAATGACGGTTGAAGATATGAAGGGTATAGGATGCCCATCTCTGATCATGTCCGGTGAGCACGATCTCATCCGTCAGGAGCATACGCTTCTGATAGGGGAGAATATCCCTTCCGGTCGACCTGTAATCATTCCAGGAGAGGACCATGGCTCGTACATCTGCAACAGTCCGAAACTCGCTCCGCTCATTCTGGAATTCTTTAAGGAGATCGGATATTGATGGCTAAGGCATCGGGGAAGATATTGATGGATCCTGAAATTGGAGAGGTCGTGTTCCGGAAAAGTCTCCGGAGCAGGAGCATCAGCATACGCGTGCACCCTGTCAAGGGAGTGAGCGTGTCGGTGCCGTATATCGTGCCCTATGCTGCTGCAAGGCTGTTTTTCGAGGCTCGACGCGGGTGGGTTCTGGAGACTATGGCGCGACAGAAGGAGCGCCTGAAGGACGTGCGTCCGGCGGCTCCCGGCGAGATCGAGGCCCTGCGCCGTCAGGCCAAGGCCGAACTGCCGCCGCGCCTCGCCGAGCTGGCTGCACGCTATGGATTTACATACAACCGTGTGACCATCAAGCACAACGCGACCAATTGGGGCAGTTGCTCTGCGAAGTCCAACATTAATCTCAATCTGAATATTGTGAGGCTCCCGAAGGTGCTGCAGGACTATGTACTTCTGCATGAACTCTGTCACCTGCGCCATCAGGATCACGGCCACGCATTCCACCTCCTTCTGGAGCATGTCCTGACAGACAATCTGATGCGCCTGCTCGACTCCGATGCTCATACTGCTCCAGCTTTCCCTGTAGACTCGCCGTCTGATCCCACCGCTTCTGACCGTACTCTTGTTTCTGACCGTACCGTCGCTTCCGACCGTGCCCTTGTTTCTGACCGTGCCGTCGCTTCCGACCGTGCTTTCGCCTCCGACATCGCCCGCAAAGCCGCCTCGTCCAAAGCCCGCTATCCGCTCGACTACACGATGACCCGCGCCATCAAGCAGTATCGTGTCATCTAGCTGGCGCACAAATACCTGAATATTAATAATTTATGGATTCCTCGTGCTCCCCTTTGACGGCACGAGGTTTAAGCAATATGCTGATTGATAGTGCATTAGGCGCCAGCGACTATGCCTGACGTCAATTTGCCGCATTATGATTCGGTATTTTGTAGTCAATTGATTATGAGTTCTGCAGTGTTATCCTTGTGCTTCTCTTCGGCGGTACGCAGTGTATGGTAACGTATTGGTTATCAGGGATGCAGCGCTATATCCGACGGTTCTTCCATCTGCCACTGCGGAGGTATATGCCGCTGCAGAGCATGAGCATGAAGGCGTATACATGTTCGGCGGTCCAGCAGACTGCTACATCCATCTTGAGATGTCCGATGATAAGCCAGCAGTAGAACATGTAGACTGCCAGGGCAATGAGCTCCAGCCTGAATGCTGTCTTTGTACTCCCCGTTCCGGAAACTGCGAGGAAGAGGACCTGGCCTGCTATGTTGATGAAGTATGATGTGGTCATTACAATCAGTGCCGGTACTGAAGCTGTAATCAAGTCTGGGATATCGGTGTATATGCGGGCGATTGCCTCAGGGAAGAGACAGAAGAGTATGATCATCACCGAAACTATTCCATATGAAAGCTTGAGGATGCGCTTGACCAGTGACATCACCTTGTCCTGATGGCCTTCGCCGATTATGTTGCTGACCAGTGTGCTGCATGTGGATGAGAATGCCTGAAGCACTACCCATATCAGTCCGGAGGCCCCTCGGACAATGTTGGATACGGATAGGGCGCGCTCTCCAAGGTGTTCTATGAAAAGGAAGAATATGAACCATGTAGACACCGATATTGTATGCTGGACCATTGTCCATGAGCACACGGGCATCATGTTCTTCAGTTCCGCCAGTTCAAAACGGGCAGGACGTGCCAGCCCGTATTTTTCTTTGTCACATGAGACCTTGGTATATACTATGAAGAATATCATGGATACAAGTTCCGCAAGGCTTGATCCGATGGCAGCTCCCGTGATACCCAATGCCGGACATCCGAAGTGTCCGAAGATAAGTATCCAGTTGAACAGCACGTTTGATGCAACCATCACTATCGAGTTGAGGGTCAGCGTCCTGGTCTGCGTGGTTCCGACATAGAATGCCCGGAACATCGCTGTGATGAAGGCGAAGACCATGCCCGGAAGTCTCCATCTGACATAGCTCAGTGATGCTGCATATATGGCATCGGAAGACACGATCTTCCTCATGAGCCAAGGGGAGAACAGTTCGGACAGAAGTATCAGGACTCCGGACAGTGCAAGGACGAAATACAGACCGTTCCAGAAGACCTTTCCGGTGTCCTTGTAGTTGCCTTCGCCGTTCCTTCTGCCGATGATGATCTGGGCTCCGATGCTGAATCCAAATCCGATCATGAACAGGACCATATAATACACGATGGCGATGGCCGATGCTCCGAGCTCGACCTCTCCGACCCTTCCGAGGAAGGCGGTGTCGGTCAGTCCGATCATCTGCTCCATCACCAGGCTTATCAGGATAGGGTAGGCTACCTTCCAGATGTTCCGGTATGAATATGTTCCAGTTGTTGCCATTTGCCTGGCGCTTAAGTGTTTGATTGTCAGTGTTTTCCTGAAACCTCGTGCCGCCAAAAGGGAGCACGAGGTTTTTATAAGTTGTTGGTTTATAGCGTATTATGCGCCAGCGCTTATTGGGGCTTCGACAGCAGCGCGAGCGTCTGCTCGACGCTCAGGGCATTTTCCACACGGAAAATGCCGCTGCGGCTGCGCTGGAGCGCATCGAGATGCGCGCCGGAGCCCAGGGCTTCGCCCAGGTCTCGTGCGAAGGCGCGCACGTATGTGCCCTTCGAGCATGCCATGCGCACCACGGCCCGAGGCAGTCCCAGTGCAGAATTATCAGTGACATTGATCCTGTTGGAAGCTGTCGTAACAGCACTATTCAGGACAACCCCTCCCACTTCGCGTTGCTCGTGGGCCCCACCCCCTGCGGCCAGGGGGGCAGCGCAGTCCTGAACAGTACTATTGCAACAGCCTCCATGGAATTCCAGCATTTCCAGTTCCGTGATCCTGATGCGGGACACCCTGATAAGCTCACGCGCAGCCTCATCCAGCGAACCGTCTGTTTCATCCAATGAACCGTCAGACTTGTACAGCTTGCGCGCTAACTCATACGCACGCACTCCGTCTACCGACTTGGCTGAGAAGAGGGGCGCGATCTGGTCCTGCTCTCCTATGAATGCAGGCAGTGCCTCCGCCACTGCCTCCGAAGTAATATGCTCATGCGGGAAGAACCTGTCGATCTCCTTCTCCAGGTCGTACGACGGCGTAGTGGCCCCGAAAGTGATTCCGGCCACGTACTCCTTGTCGTGCGACTGCAGCTCCTCAGCAAGCTTCGTCGCCTTGCCGATGCACACCAGCAGCACGCCTGTAGCCAATGGATCCAGTGTGCCTGCATGTCCGACCTTGAGATTCTTCTTTCCGAAATGACGGATCGCGGCGAACTTGACCTTCCTGATCACGTCCGCCGAAGTCCATCTGTATGGCTTGTCTATCGGGATGATTATCCCTTCCGGATAGTCGTCGATGTTGCGTGACAGCGGTTCCGACTCCTGACCTAAAATCAATGATTCCAAAATGTATTATTTACAAGGTATCTTATCGATTCGACCCTGGTGGCGTCCTCCCTCGAAGGTCTCCCCGAGCCATGCGTCAGTGATTTCAACCACAGTCTCGAACGGAATGAAGCGAGCCGGCATCACCAGCACGTTGGCATTGTTGTGCTGCTTGATCAGTTTGCCGATCTCCACGGACCAGCAGAGTCCTGCGCGGATGCCCTGATGCTTGTTAAGTGCCATGGCCATACCGTTGCCGGTGCCGCAGAACGCTATTCCGAGATCAACCTCGCCTGATTCAACAGCGGCGGCAAGCGGATGAGCTACATCCGGATAGTCCATGCTGTCAGTGGTATCGGTGCCGAAATTCACCATCTCGTAACCTTTGCCGGTAAGATATTCCACCAACTTGTTCTTATACTCCACGCCAGCGTGGTCGTTGCAGATACCTATTTTCATGACTCTTTTTTAATAATATATGCCACATAAATTTAATTTAGAAAATCATATCTACCGCTATCATTTTCTGGGAAGAAGTAATTTACGCCAACTCTTTTGTAATAAACTTTATTTCTCATTTGTCCAGTACTTTTAACTTCTTCCCAACGGATCATAGAGTCTTTGTCCAATGAAAAAGCAAAGAATGCCCATGCATTATACCCCATCTGAATACATCCCAATATAGGATCAAAATATGTGTATCCATCATATTCTGCTTTGTAAACCTCTCTACTAGTTGTTGAAAGTTTGCTGTTATAATCGTATTCTTTTCCGCTGTTGAGGAAATAATCGTCATAATAATCAGCATTATTGGTTAAGTTTTTTCTAACCGAACTAATTGATGTTTCAGCGATTTTTGCATACGAGCCGTTAAATTCTACTGCATATACTTTGGTTGAGGAACTGTCGCTTGATTTCACATAGAAACAGATATCGCTATAGTATATCTGTGCGGAAGCGCATAAGGCGCAAAAGCAAAGTGCTAAAGTTGTTAATAAGATTTTTTTCATTATTGTTATGCTTATGTAAACTATATTTTTTGTTGTAGCCTACAAATTTAGTAGTCTATTCTCAAATATAAAAAATTATATTTGCAAAGATGTCCGGAAAATTTCATAAAGTCGTTGTAGCCTCTGATTCTTTCAAGGGCTGTCTGACCTCAATGCAGGTTGCCGAGGCCGTGGAGAAAGGCATCCATGCCATACATCCCGATTGCCAAGTGCTGAAGCTGGCTGTAGCTGACGGCGGGGAGGGGACTATTGAGGCCCTGCTGACAACGATGGGAGGCCGGATCATCAAAACTGAAGTTCAGGATCCCTTAGGAAGGCCGATAGATGCGGGATATGCCATTTTGAAGGATGGAACGGCTGTTATCGAGATGTCAAAGGCATCAGGCCTGACGCTTCTGCTGCCGTCAGAAAGAAATCCCTTGCTGACATCAACCTACGGCACAGGACAGTTGATTGCGGATGCATTGCACAAGGGCTGCCGTAAATTCCTGATCGGTATCGGCGGAAGTGCCACAAATGACGCCGGCACAGGAATGCTCGAGGCATTGGGGTACCGGTTCATGGATGCAGAAGACAATCTGCTCAATGGCAGGGGAGAATCGCTGGTAAAGATAAAGTATATGGATACATCCAATGCCATAGCTGGACTCAATGAGGCAAGTTTCATCGTTGCCTGTGACGTAAACTCTCCGTTCCATGGTCCGAAAGGTGCGGCATACGTATATGCGCCGCAGAAGGGTGCGACCCCGCAGATGGTGGAACGTCTGGACAATGGCATGAAGAATTTTGCATATATAATAGAAAAGACAACTGGCAGGAATATATCGGAAATTCCCGGTGCAGGAGCTGCCGGAGGCCTGGGAGGAGCGTTCAAGGCATTCATGAATGCCGAACTCCGCAAGGGTGCTGAAATGGTCCTGGATGCAGTTGGCTTTGATGATATCATAAGGGATGCTGACCTTGTGATAACAGGTGAAGGCAAGATCGATGCTCAGACCATGACAGGAAAACTGCCTTATGCAGTGGCACGGCGTGCCGGAATACAAGGCATACCGGTGCTGGCAATATGCGGCACGGCAGAAATCCAGTCCCATCCTTCATTCGCAGAAATCTGCCCAATAACTTCACCAGACACCCATCTCCAGACGGCCCTACAGCCATCAGTAGCCACTCGAAATCTTATCTGCACCCTTTCTGTTCTGTTTAAAAAAAAGAAAAAACTTTAAGAAAAAGAAAAATATGCAGTTGTATCATACAAAAACAACAGATATTATCAGAAGAGTTCATATATTGGTCCCGTCTGTAATTTTGCAGAGAAATAATTTTAAACTATTTTTGTGATGGATAAAGAGGGGACTAAAGAAAAATTTGGAGATTATCTGATAGATATATCCAAGTATGTCATTACGGCAGTATTGATAACAGCATCCTTTAATGACATTTCATCTTCAAGAGTGCTGATGTATGTCATAGGAGTTTCCGTAGCTGTTTTGACTTTGTTATGGGGATTGTTTTATTTTAGAAAGAGGAAGTGATATGGGACCATCTGTGGCAATTTTAAGTTTTATGGCGATAGTCAGCATCATCGGCATTACTGTCGAATATATCAAGATGAAGAAAGAAGAAAAGAACAATAACTGAAAGGAGGCTGGTTTTCGAAACCAGCCTCCTTTGTTTAGCAGAGCTTGCTCTTTATGTATTCGATTCGGCGGGCAAATTCCTTCTTGCCGATCAGTGTCACTATGTCAGCGATGCCCAGACCGTTAGAGCCGCCGACAAGGGCGAGTCTCAGGCAGTTCATCACCTTGCCCATAGGCCATTCGTTGCCGCGGATGAACTCCTCAAGCGGTCCTTCGAGGGCCTCCTTTGTGAATTCTCCCTCAAAACCGAGGATGAAGTCTGCAACCTGAAGTGCCAGAGTATAGTTCTCTTCCTTCCAGAACTTGGCAGCATCCTTCTCCACGAATTCCACCGGAGCGATAAACAGATAAGGAGCGATATCCCAGAAGTCTGCTACGAATGTGGCTCTTTCCTGGATCAATGCCACGATTCTCTCCACATACTGGCGTGAGAAGATCTTATTTTCGAAGTCCGCACCGGTAACTGTCATCTCTGAACCTGCAGTCAGTGCACATACAGGGCAGTCTACGATCTGAAGCCCCTTAGATTCAAGCACAGGAATATAAAGTGAAGTGAGTTCCTCCACGCTCTTTGTGCGGAGATATTCCTTGTTGTACCATTTTGCCTTGTCAGCATTGAAACGGGCTCCTGACTTGATCACTCTCTCGAGAGAGAATGCAGCTACCAGTTCCTCGAGCGAGAAGAGCTCCTGCTCTGTACCAGGGTTCCATCCGAGCATTGCGAGGAGGTTTACGAATGCCTCAGGGAAATATCCGTCCTCACGGTATCCTCGTGACACCTCACCCTCTGCATTGACCCACTTGAGAGGGAACACAGGGAATCCGAGGCGGTCGCCGTCGCGCTTGCTGAGCTTGCCCTTTCCGTCCGGCTTCAGCAGAAGCGACAGATGCGCGAAGCGAGGCTGTGTCTCTGTCCATCCGAATGCCTCATACAGAAGGTAGTGCAGAGGAAGCGAAGGAAGCCACTCTTCTCCACGGATAACCTCGGTGATCTCCATGAGATGGTCGTCCACGATGTTTGCAAGGTGGTATGTAGGGAGCTCGTCGGCTCTCTTCCAGAGCACCTTGTCGTCAAGAGTCGAAGTGTTCACTTCAACATGTCCACGGATGAGGTCATCCATCTTCACGACTCTGTTCTCAGGCATCTTGAAGCGGATGGTCCAGTCTGTGCGCTCCTCAAGAAGCGCCTTCCACTCTGCCTCAGTCATTGAAAGCGAGTTGCGCAGTCCCATGCGTGTTGTCTGGCCATATATGAATGTCTGTCCCGCAGCCTCCATTTCGGCGCGCTTTGCTCCGAGCTCCTCGGCTGTGTCGAATGCGTAATATGCGAATCCGTCAGCCACAAGCTGCTCGGCATACTGGCGGTAGATAGGCTTTCTCTGGCTCTGCCTGTACGGAGCGTGCGGATGACGCTCTGAAGCTGTCTCTACAATGTTTCCGTCTGCATCCACTCCTTCGTCAGGAATGATGCCGCACCAGTTGAGTGCCTCGATGATGTATTTCTCAGCACCTGGGACAAATCTCTGTGAGTCCGTGTCCTCGATGCGGATGATGAAGTCTCCGCCATTCTGTTTTGCGAATAGGTAGTTATATAGCGCAGTCCTGACGCCTCCCATATGGAGCGGGCCTGTTGGAGACGGAGCAAATCTTACTCTTGTTTTTCTTGCCATGATTATTCGTTTTTATTCTGTAACTTTCTTCTTATCGCCGCGATGTTCTCGAGGTCGCCTTTGGCATCGTTAGGACCAATCCTGAGTGCAGGATTGCCGTTTCCGATGTTCATTTCTCTCCTGATGCTGACTTTATTGAAGCCTATCTTCTGGCTCTGCACTTCAGGCAGTTCAATGCCTTCAGAGTTCAGCAGAAGATTCTTGTCATATGTGAAGTCACTGTCAATCATGATGATGTTACCTACCTTCACGTCGGTTATCTCATTGAGCCTCTTCATTTCGAAGCCGGTAGCAATCACTGTGATATTGACGGTATCCCCGAAGTTTTCGTCCATTTCATAGACAATACCTCTCTTGAAGCGGTTAGCCTTTTCTCCGAGCTGTTCTGTCATGAGGTTGTCGATCTCCTCAAGGTCCTCCATCAGGAGACCTTCCTCGTTATATCCGGCAGTGATGTTTATAAGCACATTCTTTGCCGTCTTGATGTCAAAGTCGTTCAGAAGCGGCGAGGCAAGCGCTCCATTGACAGCGTCCTTGATCCTGTCCTTTCCTTTTCCTGAGCCACATCCCATCAATGCCATGCCGCTGCCTGTCATCATTGCCTTCACATCCCTGAAGTCAACGTTTACATATCCCGGTTTGTTGATGATTTCGGTAATTCCCTGTACGGCTGTAGCAAGCACCTCATCAGTCTTAGGAAAGGCATCCTGAATAAGGAACTTTCCGAAGTGTGTGTAGATTTTCTCATTGTTGATGATAAGGAGACTATCTACATTCTTCTGAAGCTCGTAGATGCCGTCGATTGCCTTGGAGAGAGATTCGTTGCCTTCGTTCTTGAACGGAAGAGTAACGACGCCGACTGTAAGTATTCCCTTGTTTCGGGCAAGAGAAGCAATAACAGGGGCAGCTCCGGTTCCTGTACCACCACCCATACCGGCCGTGATGAAAAGCATGTCTGTATTGCCGCTGAGCGCCTTTTCTTCAATCATCTGCTGGTCATTCAAAGCGGCGTTACGGCCCACTGTAGGATCGCAGCCTGCTCCCAATCCTGAACCAAGCTGTATCTTTACAGGTACGGGACTCTTCTGCAACGACTGTGAATCAGTGTTGCAGACTATGAAAGTACATCCTTGTATTCTTTTGTTGTACATGTAGTTGACTGCATTGCAGCCGCCACCTCCGACACCGATTACCTTGATGTTTGAATCTTCCGGTATCCAGTCGGCAGGAGTTACCTCCAGATCAGTTGCGTTATATGTCATGACTCTATTGTTTTTCTATTGATTATTCGTCGTCTCTATCCTCGTCTTCGTACTCGTCCTCATCTTCATCTTCGTCGGATCCTGTTATGCCGTCGATGAAACTGTTGAATCTGTTGCCTATCTTCTTTGCCTGTCCCCAAAGAACTTCGCCCAACTTCCATTTCTTCTTCTCAGGCTTTTCCTCCGGCGCTTCCTCAGTACTGTCTTCAGTTTCCTCAAACTCCTCGATCCTCTGTTCAACGTCTGTTTCTACCTCCTGCTCCACCTCCGGTTCTGCCTCCTGCTCGACTTTCTTCTCAGTTCCAGCCTCGATTACCTCAGCAGGCTCTTCTTCAGTTATTGCTGCAGCGATGCGCTCATCATCCACTGTAATTGCGCAGTTCATCGCCTCCTCTTCAAGGGCAGCCTTTACGAGTCCCATCACAGTTGCAGCAGATGTCTCATGTATTCCGTCCACTCCCTGCTCGGATATCCTTGCATCAGGATAGCCGGTCCTTACTCTGTATCCGGACATCTCTCCGATCAGCATGCCGAGATTTGCAGTCTGTGCACATCCTCCTGTCACTACGATTCCGCTTCTGAGCTTGTCGGCCAATCCGCTTTCCTGGATTTCGTACAGTATGGCCTGCAGAATCTCCTCCAGTCTTGCCGTGATGATCTCTGACAGATATTTCACTGAAAGCTGCTTGTCGGAGTCGTTGCCGCTTCCGATGATATGCAGAACCTTCTCGCTCATGTTGAGGAGCCTGTCAGGCATACATGCTCCGAAGGCAAGCTTGATGTTTTCCGCCAGCCTTTCAGTTATGAGGACTTCGCGTTCGATGTCCTTGGTGACGTTCTTGCCTCCGAACGGAATTGAAGCATAATGACGCATTATACCTTCGTGATATATTGTCACCGATGTACTTCCAGCTCCGAGATCAATGAGTGCGACACCGTTTTCCATCTCGGTTTCGGTGAGGACAACCTTTGCTGTGGTTTCAGCTGTGAAGTATTTCTTTCTGGCTGAGAGGTTTGCCTTGTTCAGGAGGGTATCTATGTTCCTCAGGTCTTTTCTGCGGCCTATGAAGATCTTGAAGTTGCCCTCGAGCATGTTGCTGGCCATTCCCACAATCTCGTCTTCCCTCACCTGGAAGGTGTCATCAACGGAGAATGACTGTGCTACAGCACCATAGATCGCCTCTTTGCTGTCGTCTTCAAGAGGGTAGTTCTCCTGGGCAAAGCGCTTCAGATTCTCAATGTCTTCTGCTGTGATTTCCGTATCTTCGCCCCTGTCGTCGATTCTTCCGTTATTTGTCTCCTGTCTTACAGGGAATTTAGGCATGCCGACGACAGCCTGTGTTATCTTGATTCCAAGGGCATCCTCAGCTTCCTTTACAAGGGATTCAAGCGGTGCGCATGCCATAAGTGTATTCTGCACCCCGCTGTATTTGATACCAGCAGAGGGAGCCTCCTTGTAGAAGACTACCTGTGTGTCGTTGCCGTTGACGGTTGCAACGGCAAGTGCGATAGTTGATGTTCCAAGATCAATCGCAACTATGTGTTTTTCCTCAGCCATATGATGTGTCGTTTTATTTCCTGTTCCTGCAAATTATCTGGTCAGCGAACCTCAGATCCACTGAATTGTAATACCCTTCTTCCTTTCCTGCAGCAATGTTTGTGTAGTAAAGTTCCATTTTCTCAAACTTCTCCCTGATATCCTCAGGCGGGCCGAAAAGGAATTTCTCTTTTCCGCTTTCCGGTACGAGTGTCAGCTCTCCGTCTGACCCGCATGAAATCTGTACGATCCTGTCTTTCCATATCGGGCTGCTGTTTATGAACTTCACCATATCCACCACGTTGTCCAGCCATTTACTGTCTTCCGGATCCTCCGGACGTCCCATCCTGCAGTCTGCTGTGTCAATTGGAATCTGTCCGTCAACAATCTGGATGTTTGATATGAAAGACTCCTCCAGCGGGAAAAGGTATCCGTCTTCGTCGCAGTAGAATCCATATCTGTTCGTCTGGAATCTGACCAGCGGTTTCCTCTGTGTGACGCTCACGTGAAGGACCCCGTCCTTAGTTATGTAGGCATCATTGCTGAGGATTGCGCTTTTCCCGTCAAGAATCTCCTCTACCTTTTTCAGGTCTACACTGTCTATAGGCATTCCGAGTATGCCTTTGTATTCTGATATAAGGTAGCCGAAGACAACTTTCCCACCGACGAACTTCACTGCTGCGCTGTCTTCTACAGTCACGCTGATCTTTGTACACCGGATCTGCCTCCGGTCGCTGCGTCCCTTCAGGAATGCACCGGCCAGAACTGCTGTCAGAAGCAGTCCGAACGTGAGATTCATTGTTGTCTTTTTCCAGTTCATGGATGTTATCGTACGCTATGTTTTTTCTCCAACAGCTCGCCCAGAGGAGTGACAAGTCTGTCGATGTCTCCGGCTCCGAGCGTTATGAACAGTTCCTTTCCGTCAAGTTCTGTGTTGCTGATCCACTCCAGCAGTTCCTCTTTCCTTATAAGAGTCTTCGAAGGGGAAGTCACATCGTCGAAAATAATCTGCGATGTCACGCCCTCGATAGGTTCCTCCCTTGCCGGATATATATCCAGCAGTACCAGCCTGTCTGCCTGACTGAGCGCCTGGGCGAACTCCGGAGCAAAATCGCGGGTCCTTGTGTACAGGTGCGGCTGGAAAATGGCAGTGTACCTGTATTCCGGATATCTTTCGCGGATGGAACTCAATGCCGCAGCAATTTCATTCGGATGGTGGGCGTAATCGTCTATGTATACAAGCCCGTCAAGGTTTACCTGCATATCAAATCTTCTTTTGACGCCGCGGAAGCTTGCCAGGGCCTCCTTTATCTTAGAAGGTTCGATTCCATAGGTCAGCGCAATTGCGGCCGCCGCAGTTCCGTTCTCGATGTTGACCCAGCCCGGAATGCCTGTTACGCAGTTCTCTATGACTCCGCCGGGGTAGTGCAGGTTGAAATGCCCTGCTTCCATAGGCTCCGCATAGAAATCGGCCGAAGCATCTCCATAGGCATATGTCATGATCGCTGCCTTGGTATCTTCTGCTGTGATGTCAAGTCCCTTCTTGACTATCACAGTGCCGCTGACCTGCCCTGCAAAGGCCTTGAATGCCTCTCTGATATGGGCCTCATCTCCGTAAATATCAAGGTGGTCCGCATCCATCGAGGTTATGACCGCTATCTCGGGGAAGAGCTGGAGGAATGATCTGTCGAACTCATCCGCCTCAGCAACGATCACATCGTTCTCATGTATAAGCAGATTGCTGTCGTAGTTCTTCGATATGCCTCCAAGGAATGCAGAACATCCTTCGCCGCTGGCGGTGAAAAGATGGCTTACAAGGGTGCTGGTAGTGGTCTTGCCATGTGTTCCGGCAACTGCCATGCATCTCTGTCCATCTGCGATTTCTCCAAGCATGCGCGAACGTTTGATGACGCGATATCCCTTTTCCTGGACAAATACCAGTTCTCCCATATCTTTTGGAACAGCTGGAGTATATACTACCAGAGTCTTATCAATTTCCGCCGGTACATATTTTACATCATCTTCATAGTGCACTTCAATGCCCTCGCTCTCAAGCGCATGAGTCAGAGGTGACGGAGTCTTGTCATATCCGCTCACCTTGAAGCCTTTGGCATTGTAATATCTGGCGATCGCGCTCATGCCGATGCCACCTATACCTATGAAATATATATTCTCGTACATGTCTACTTCACTATCTTGTATACTTCTTCTGCTATTGTCATTGCAGCATCTGCAAGGGCCAGCTTTCCTACGTTCTGCTCCATTGCTGCAATCTTTTCAGGATCGCCGAGCAGACTGCATGCAGTCTGCATGAGCTTTTCTACAGCCTCGCTGTCCTTCACCATCATTCCGGCGTCCTTCCTTACCAGAGCCATTGCATTATGGGTCTGGTGGTCTTCAGTGACGTTAGGCGACGGTACGAATACAGCGGCCTTGTGGGCTGCGCAGATCTCTGAAATCGAGCTGGCTCCTGACCTCGAGATTATTACGTCTGCTGCAGCATATGCCAGATCCATCCTCTTTATGAAGTCTGTGTGCTGTATTGTAGCGGCAGCTGCTGCATGCTCAGCCATGAATGCATCGACCTGAGGCTTGTAGTATTTTCCGCACTGCCACAGCACTTCAACATCTTCTCCGCCCGGACATCCGTCTCCGATCCATTTCTTCATCGCATTATTGAGGGTGCCGCTGCCAAGGCTGCCACCGACTATAAGCAGGTGCTTCTTTCCCGGGGTGAATCCATAGAACTTCAGCGCCTCCTGTTTCATTGCCTCATCAGCCGGGATGATTTCCTTGCGAATAGGATTGCCGCTCATGACTATCCTCTCTGCAGGAAAGAATCTTTCCATGCCTTCATATGCCACGCAGATGCATTTTGCCTTCTTGCCAAGAATCTTGTTGGTCAGTCCGGCAAAGCCGTTCTGTTCCTGGATCAGAGTAGGGATTCCTAGCTTGCCGGCAGCCCAGAGAAGGGGAGCGCTCGCATATCCTCCGACGCCGATGGCGATGTCAGGCTTGAACTCTCTGATTATCTTCTTTGCCATCCTGACACTTTTGAGAACCTTGAACGGGAGAGCAAAATTAGACAGTGCAAGCTTTCGCTGTAGTCCTGATACCGGCAGACCGACAATCCTGTAGCCTGATGCAGGTACCTTTTCCATCTCCATCCTGCCGTCTGCTCCGACAAAGAGTATCTCGGTCTCAGGATTCAGTTCCTTGAGCTTGTCAGCGATCGAAAGAGCAGGGAAGATATGTCCTCCTGTTCCGCCTCCGCTTATGATAGCACGTATTTTTCTGTGTTTCATCTCTACTCCTTTGCTTTAGATGCTTTTTCAATGTTCTCTTCGAGAGAATTCATGTTGTTCTGCGTCATCTCTTCAGCTGTCTGAATCTTCTTCCTTGCCGTACGGCTGATCGATATGATCAGTCCGAACGCTATGCAGAATACCAGAAAGGCACTGGCTCCATGACTGATAAGCGGAAGAGTCTGTCCGGTCATGGGCCCGATATCCACATTCACCAGCATGTGCATGAATGCCTGCCCGGTAATCAGAAGTGCAAGGCCGCCGACTGTAAATCTCGCGAATTCGTCATTGCACATTCTCGCTATGATTGAACTTCGCGCCAGCAGACTGACATACAGTATCAATATCACCAGTCCTCCGAACAATCCGTATTCTTCTACCAGGAAACTGTACATGTAGTCTCCATATATATTCTGAACCTTGTATTTCTGGGTGCTGTTGCCGATTCCTTTGCCGAACAACCCTCCTTCATGAACTGCTATCTTGGCCGAAACCGGCTGGCTGAGGGTGTCCACTATGTTTCTGTATTCATCGCTGTCTTTGTCCAGCCCGTTAAGTCTTCTCATGTCGTAGTCCGCATTGACGCGGCTGATCATCGTGCCCACACGACCGATGGCTTCACCACCGCTGATCTTGTGTATCGCTACCATGCTGAAGAATCCTACGGCCAGCGCGACTACCGCCATTGCCAGCTCCCGCTTAGGGACGCCTCCCACGATCATTACCGCCATCAGCACGACGCCGATGAAAATAGCGCTTGATCCGCTTCCGAAAAAGACCATGATGCATACGATGATGGTCGGAATGTATATGTACAGAGCTCTTTTCCAAAGTGGCTTTTCCATGAACTTGAGCCTCTTGAAGTTCCGTACCAGGAAGTCAGTCAGCCGCAGTTTGCCTTCTCCTCTTGCTTCTTCATTCACCGCAGTTATTGCCCATGCGAGATACACTATCATCGCCACCTTCACAACCTCGAACACGTGCACCTGAAGGCCTGCAATCATGAAGTTTCTGACTGCGCCGTTGATGGTCTGAGTCTGGATGACCCCTGGTATGTTGACCTTCATGAGCAGCATTCCCAACATTACGGCCGAAAGCGGAAATCCCCATTTCGCAAGTGCCTTGATCCACTCTATCTTCATGTAGTACAGCACCACCATGATTCCGATGCCCAGGAGGGCGACGATTCCGTGGTCTGTCATGGTCTTTAGCCTGTCATCCTGCGCAGGGAGCAGAGGCGTGGATGAAAAGATTGCAAGGAATGATACCAGCAGCAGAAGGAGGACGATGATCAGAATGACCTTGTCGCCCTCGATCCTCTGGAGAATGTTCCATAGAGGTCCTCTTCCTGTTTCCTGTTTATCCTTCTCTTCCATTTTCTACAGATTCCTGACCGCTTCCTTGAATTGTCTTCCCCTGTCCTCATAGTTCTTGAACAGGTCGAAACTTGCGCAGCATGGAGACAGGAGTACAACGTCTCCGCTTACTGCAAGCCTGTGTGCGAGCTCAACCGCATCCTTGGCAGATGTGACGTCATGAATCTCAGGAACGACTCCCTCGAATGAATCATGGAACTTCTTGTTGTCCAGTCCCATGCATATCATTGCCTTCACCTTTTCCTTTGCGAGTGGAATCAGGCTTGCGTAATCATTGCCTTTGTCAGTTCCTCCTACAATCCATACTACAGGTCTTGTCTGGCATTCGAGTGCGTACCATGCAGAGTCAACGTTAGTGGCCTTCGAATCATTGATGTACAGCACATCCTTTATGCTGAGCACCTTCTCGAGTCTGTGCTCGACAGCCTGGAATGTGGCCAGACCGCTGCGGATCGCCTCGTTGTCGATATCCATTACCTTGGCAGCAATTGCAGCCGCCATGGAGTTATAGATATTGTGTTTTCCGCCGAGAGCAAGCTCCTGAAGATACATGTCGCACTCTTCCTCCTTATAGCGTACGACCATGCGGTCTTCCTTGATGAATGCTCCTTGCTTCACTTCCTCTTTCTGGGAGAACGGAAGCTTCTGCGCCTTCATCACTATCTGGTCCAGATGTCTGATGGTGATCTCGTCGTCAGAGCAGAATATGAAGCAGTCATCACTGGACATGTTGCGGGTGATGCGGAACTTTGACTTCACGTAATTCTCCATCTTGTAGTAATATCTGTCAAGATGATCAGGGGTGATGTTGGTTATGATGGCGATATCTGCCTTGAAGTCGTACACATTGTCCAGCTGGAAGCTGCTGAGCTCGAGGACATAGATGTCATGCTGCTCCGTAGCAACCTGAAAGGCATAGCTTTTTCCGATATTGCCGCCAAGACCTACATTGAGGCCGGCATTCTTCAGCAGGTGGTATATCAGTGACGTCGTAGTGGTCTTTCCGTTGCTTCCGGTAATGCACACCTTCTTCGCAGAATCATATCGTCCTGCGAACTCGATTTCTGATATCACTCCGATTCCTCCCTCCATGATCTTCCTGACCATAGGGGCCGTTGTCGGAATACCCGGGCTCTTGACCACTTCGTCCGCGTTCAGGATAAGTTCCTCAGAGTGCTTGCCCTGTTCGTACGGAATCTCCCATTCATCCAGTACCGCCGTGTATTTCTCAGCGATCTTTCCCATGTCTGAAAGGAAGACGTCATATCCCTTGACCTTTGCGAGAACAGCGGATCCTACTCCGCTTTCTCCACCACCTAATACTACTAATCTGGACATATCTGTATCGTGTGTTTTATCTTATCTTCAACAATGCTATGGTGACTACAGCCAGGATGATTCCGATGATCCAGAATCTTGTGACGAGTCTCGCTTCCGGAACGGCCTTTGCCTGCGATTGATACAGGCAAGGGATTCCTTCCTTCTGATAATGATGGTGCAGAGGAGTCATCTTGAACACCCTTCTGCCCTCGCCATATTTCTTTTTGGTGTATTTGAAATATCTGGTCTGTATGATTACAGACAGACTTTCGGCGAAGAAAATACCGCAGAGTATCGGAAGAAGCAGCTCCTTCCTTATGAGGATTGCAGCTACTCCGATGATACCGCCGAGCATGAGGCTTCCTGTATCTCCCATGAATACCTGAGCCGGGAATGCGTTGTACCAGAGGAATCCGATCAGCGCTCCTACAAATGCCGACATGAATACAGCCACTTCTCCTGATCCGGGAATGTACATAATATTCAGGTAGTCGGCATCCAGGATGTTACCTCCCAGCCATGCGAAAATACCCAGGACGACTCCGACAATTGCGGATGTGCCTGTAGCAAGTCCGTCAATGCCATCGGTAAGGTTCACTCCGTTTGAGCATGCTACGATCACCAGAACGATCATTATTACATAAATGGCCCATTTGGTGTACCATCCGAGAGCTCCGTCAAACGGTGAAAGCCAACTGTAGTCGAACTCATGGCTCTTCACCAATGGAATGGTCGTCTTGGTACTCTTGATCATATCATGCTTTTCGATGCTTTCGATATGCTCTGCAGGAACATCGGCCACCATAAGGCTGTCGCCTTGTCCGGTCTGCTGTACAGTATCTATTGATGTTGCAACTGTGACATTTTCACGCACTACGATATCGTCGCTGAAGCAGACTGCAAGGCCAATGGCCAGTGCCATCGCACCTTGTGCAACGAGTTTTGCCTTAGCGCTCAGACCGTCCTTGTTCTTCTTGAAGACCTTTATGTAGTCATCTGTAAATCCGATAAGGAAGAACCATACTGTCGCCACAAGCAGAAGGATCGTATAGATGTTTGTAAGGTTGCAGAACAGCAGTGCCGGAACGATGATCGAGATGAAGATGATTATTCCGCCCATGGTAGGGGTACCTTTCTTCTGCATCTGTCCTTCAAGACCGAGGTCTCTGATGGTTTCGCCGATCTGTTTCTTCTGAAGCCATCCTATGATGCGCTTGCCTGCAAATATGGAGATGAGCAGGGCAGTTGTGAATGCAAGGATAGCTCTGAAGGACAAGTAGTCGAAAAGACCCTGTCCAGGTATGTCAAATTCCTTTAGCCAATCAAATAAATGGTATATCATGTCCTTTAATTTTCACTGAATATGTTCTGTACTATTTCTCTTTCGTCAAAATGAACCTTTCCGTTCTCGTTTATCTGGTAGGTTTCGTGTCCCTTTCCTGCAAGAAGGATCGCAGCTCCCTCGGATGCGATCATTATCGCTGTCCGGATGGCCTCTTCCCTGTCTGCTATGAAAAGGGACTTGGCCCTTCCGCTGATATCCATGCCTGCCTTGATGTCTGCCATTATGTCTGAGGTCTTCTCGCTCCTGCTGTTGTCAGAGGTGACAACCACCCTGTCAGCATATTTCGCCGCAATCTTTCCCATCTCCGGCCTCTTGGTCTTGTCCCTGTCTCCGCCGCAGCCGAACAGACATATGATCTGCCTCTCCGGTGCTATTTCCCTGATGGTCTTCAGGACGTTCTCGAGGGCGTCAGGTGTGTGGGCATAATCGATGATTACAGATATGTCCCTCGGGCCCTTGATGTTTTCCAGACGTCCCGGTGCCGGGGTCAATGTGCTCATGGCAGTCAGTATTTCGTCTCTGTCAGCTCCAAGTGTGATGGCGGTAGTGTATATTGCCAGCAGGTTATAAGCGTTATGCATTCCTATAAGGCGGCTCCAGTTCTCCACCCCGTCAATCTTCAGGAGCATGCCCTCGAAACTCTGCTCCATGATCCTGCATGTGTGGTCGGCAATGCTTCTGCATGAATATGTCACCTGCTTTGCCTTCGTGTTCTGCAGCATCACGAGCCCGTTCCTGTCGTCTATGTTAGTGATTGCGTAAGCGTCGCTGTCCAGATTGTCAAAGAACAGTTTCTTGCATCTGAGATACTCCGCGAACGTCTTGTGGTAGTCAAGGTGGTCATGCGTCAGGTTCGAAAATATTCCGACCTTGAACTTAAGTCCTGCAACCCTGTCCTGCTCCACTCCAATGGAACTCACTTCCATAAAGCAATATTCACATCCTGCCTTTACCATTTCATTCATCAATGAATTGATGGTCAGCGGGTCAGATGTCGTGTTGACTGCTTCCTGCCCCTTTGTTCCCACATAGTTGGCAATTGTAGAGAGAAGACCGCAGTTGTATCCAAGTGCCATGAACATCCTGTACAGAAGCGTAACGGTAGTGGTCTTTCCGTTTGTCCCGGTGATGCCGACCAATGTGAGCTTGTGCGAAGGATTGTCATAGAAGTTCGCAGCCATAATGGCCAGTGCATATCTAGAAGATTTCGCCTTGATCAGCGTGATTCCATCTGTACACATTGCCGACGTCTGCCTGAGCATGGCTGCCTCGTCTTCAAAAACGATCGCTCTCGCTCCTTTCGCGATTGCAAGAGAGATGTAGTCATGACCATCGATGGCAAAGCCCTTGACTGCAACAAATACAGCTCCCCTCACAACTTTGCGCGAGTCGTTGCATACCGCATCAATCTCTGCGTGTGCATCTCCCTTGTAGAGGGTGCAGCCGCTGTTCCTTATTATTCTGTCAAGTCTCATTTCAATGTCACTTTAATGGTGTTCCCCTTTGTCTCCTGCTTGCTTACATGACCGATTCCGCTGTATTCACATCTGAAACCAGCCTTCTCGGCAAAATATATCGCATCCTTGAGTCCAAGTCCTATAAGGTCAGGTGCCTTGCCGGCCTCAGTTGTGCGGTCAAGCTCTGTGCGGATATCAGGAATCTTTCCGGTCGATGAGGTCGTTTCCATGTTCCATCCTCCTTCGTATATGAGGATCTCGTTCACGATGTCCCTGAATACTCTGGCAGGACGTCCGCCACCACCTTCGTATCTGACAGTGGACATCGGGTCCGTGTATACAGTCACAATCGCAGAATACTTAGGATTGTCCGCAGGGAAAAATCCGGCAAACGAAGCCTGGTATTTCGATTTACCGTCAACTGTCTCGTATGATTTGCCCGGTGCCGGGTTCTCGGCAGCAGTGAGCGCTATCTTGGCCGTTCCTGTCTTTCCGGCCACTTCGCATCTTACACCTCTGAGGGACCTGTATGCCGTGCCTTCGCTGGCATGGGTAACCTTCTTCATCGCTCTTAACAATGTGTCGGTAGTTGCTTTTGAGCATATTACATTGAGCATCTTCGGGCTTATTGCCTCTATGACCTTTCCGTCCTTCTCGATGCTTTCCACTATGTATGGCTGCATCATCTTGCCGTCGTTGGCGATCGCATTGTAGAATGAGAGTATCTGCAGGGGAGTCACCTTCACGGAATATCCGATTCCTATCGAAGGTATTGTAGACTGACTCCAGCCTGCTCCGTGAGGATCAGGGATGCTTGATCTGCCGCTTCCTTTTTCAGTCAGCTCGAAGTTGAAATCTGCTCCGAGATTGTATGAATGCAGCCTTGTGATCAATTCTTCAGGATTGTTCATGTAGTGGTCAACGGCCTGACGACGGAACACGAAGTTTGATGAAACCATGAATCCGTCGATCACAGGAATATGGGTGCAGTCATGCCTGTCAATATAGGAAAATGCAGCTCTGTCTCTTTCGGGACTCTTGAATCCGGGATAGTGCATGTTTTTCTCCTTCACCTCCATCTTGTCGTCAAGCTTCACAAGTCCGTCTTCAAGCAGTGTGGTCAGGATCACTGTCTTGAATATCGAACCTGGCTCGCCGGGGTGTCCTGCCGCAAAATTGAACGACTCCCTCATCTTGCCCAAGGTGTCTCTCTTCAGATTGACCATAGCACGTACTGCTCCGGTCTCGACGTCCATGACAACCACACATCCGCTGTTGATGTGTCTTGTAGTGTCGATATGGCTTCTGAGTGCCCTCTCCGCCATATCCTGTATGTTGATGTCGATCGTCGTGCGTATATCCTTGCCGTCTTCCACGTCGACTGCTGTGCTGTCGACGTTTCCGATCATATTGAACTTGTCTGTCCTGCGGGCCCATTCGTAACCTGCCTTTCCTCTCAGAATGTGGTCGTACTTGCCCTCTATGCCTACATAACCGTCAGGGTTATTGGTGTTTACATATCCGATGACTCTTCTTACCAGGCCTTCGTACGGATATAGTCTGAGCTCTTTTTCCTCTACCTTGCGTCCGCCCTTGTGTGAAGGCTCATTAAGCAGTGGCAATTTCTCAACAGCTTCGAGTGTGATATGGTCTATATTTTTGGCAAGCAGCACATTGCGGTGTCCGTTCTTTCTGCTGCTCCTGATGAGATTGCTGTAATATGCGGAATCCTTAGCCTTGTCTTGCGGAAGGGTTTTGGCCAGTTTCCCTGCAAGCGCATCAGCTTTTGCAAGCCATTCGTTCTCTTTGGCCTCGCATGTCTTCGGGTCCTTCGCGTAATTTTCCTTCTGCACACAGCAGTCCATACGCAGATCATACAGAGGGGTAGATATGGCGAGAAGCTTGCCGTTGTGGTCTATGATGGAACCGCGTCGTGGCGTTGTCTTAAGGAGTGACTTAGGTGGCAGGAAGTTCTCTATATGTTCCTGAATCGGCTCCCAACTGTGCTGGATGCGGTAGATCTTTCTCACTATCACCACAGACAGGACAAGGAAGAATATGTAGAAGTACATCAGTACTCTACTTGTCCTCTTGTTGTTATTTCCTTGTTTTTCTGCCATGGTATCTTATTTACTTATTCTTTCAGCCGGTTTCTGCGGTGCGGTAAGCTCCGAACCGTTTTCCTTGAGCATTGTCTTCACGCTGCTCATAGTGCAGCTTTTTGCAAACTCATATGTCTTGTTCGCGTGGTCGTTCCTGTAATGTTCCAGGACCTCCCTGTTTTCCTTTACGGTCACCATCGTCTGCTCGATCTTGTAGTTGAGGAAGATATTGATCCAGCCTAAGACGAACAGGAAAAGGATATAGGGAAGCAGGCGGTCTACCCTCAGCAACATGAGGATGTCGCCGCTGAAGATAGATTTGATGACTGTCTTTATGCTCAGTCTGTTATTTCCTTTTCCTTTAGCCATCTTACAGTTTCTCTGCTATTCTGAGTTTTGCGCTTCTTGCTCTTGTGTTTGAAGATATCTCCTCCTCCTGAGGAAGTATCGGTTTCTTGTTGACAGCCTTCATCGGAGCTGTTGCATTTCCGTAGAAGTCCTTCTCGACTTTTCCCTCGATGTTTCCGGCCTTGATGAAGTTCTTTACCATTCTGTCCTCGAGGGAGTGATAGGTGATTATCACCATCTTTCCCCCTGGTTTCAGGGCCTTTGCAGCACCGGTCAGGAATTTCTCCAGCGACTTCATTTCCTGGTTTACCTCGATTCTGAGTGCCTGATAGACCTTTGCGAGGAACTTGTGCTCTGCGAACTTAGGAAGTGCGCTTTCTATTGCCTTGCCAAGATCTGTCGTGGTTGCAATAGGGGATGATTCGCGTGCCTTGCAGATCAGCTGGGCGATCTTCCTGCTGTTGTCAACCTCGCCATACAGCCTCAGGATCTTCTCCAGTTCCTCATATTCGTAATTGTTTACGATATCAGCTGCAGTAGTTGTGGCTTCCTGGTTCATCCTCATGTCCAGAGGTGCATCGTAACGGAAGGAAAATCCTCGTTCTGCTGTGTCGAACTGGTGTGATGACACTCCCAGGTCCGCAAGCACGCCGTCCATACCATTCTTGTAGCCCTGATGCAGGACATGGTTATGTATCCAGCGGAAGTCGCTGCGTATCAGTGTCAGGCGAGAGTCGTCAGGCTTGTTTGCTATTGCATCTGAGTCTCGATCGAAAGCGAGCACACGCCCATTGATTGATAAGCGTGAAAGTATTTCGGACGTGTGCCCGCCTCCTCCGAATGTGGCGTCAGCGTAGACCCCATCAGTGGAACCTACAAGTGCAGATACGCTCTCGTCTAATAAAACTGAAGTATGATATTCTGACATTTCCGGTCCTCCGTGTCTAGATAGTTTCTGACAATGAACCGGCTATAGAAATGAAATCTTCGTTGGAAATGATGCTGGACTCATAGTTTTCCTTGGCCCAGATCTCGATTTTGTAATCGTTGCCGGAGAAGACGACTTCCTTAGTCACGCCGATCATTTCAAGAAGTTTCTTTGGAATGGAGATGCGGCCAAGCTTTGCATCAGGCTCCACTATGGCGCAATTGTGCATGTATGCTCTCCAGAATTTAGCGTGCTTTTCGTTGAAAGCCGGGTTCAGTCTTGAAAGGACCTTCTCCGACTGGCGCTCCCACTCCGAGTATGTGAACATCTCGAGACAGTCGCTGAAGTTTTCCTTCCTGATGACCAGTCTCATGTCACCCTCGGCAGGCATAATGCCCTTGAAGGCGGCAGGGAAGATGAGCCTTCCCTTGTCGTCTACCTTGACATTATATTCGCCGATAAATCTAACCATAATATTCTTTCACGCTAATCGTCACAAAGGTATGTATAATTTTCCATTTTCTTCCACTTTCTTCCAAAATTTTCCACAAATTTTTCAACAGCCTGTGTGAATGACCGAATTTTAGTGTAATTTTGCATTATAGAATTTTCAAAATGAAAAAGCCAGCATTTATATCTATCTTATTATCAGCACTTTCGCTGTCGTTGCTGATCTCATGTGGCAACGATCCCAAGAATTCTCCTCAGCCTGCAGAGGCCGCAGAAACGACTATAGAAGTTCCGGATCCTCTCGGATTCAATCCTGACACACTCTCCGTGACAGAAGGAAAGGTGGCAAAGGGACAGTTCTTCTCCAATCTTGTAAATTCACTCGGAGTTCCGGCTGGAGAAATATATGATCTTACCCAATCCTGTGATTCTGTATTCGACGTACGTACCCTGAGGGTGGGTAACTCATATAAAGCCTATTATTCATCGGCATCTGACTCGGCGGAGCCGACTCTCGAGTATCTCGTATATGACAAGGACCGCACGAACTGCATCGTATTCAAATGCACCAGGCCGTTCGATGTGTGGGCATATCAGAAACCTATACATACTGTAGAAAGATATGCGGATGTGACCATCAGTTCTTCTCTTTGGAACGACATGATCGCTGCTGATGTCTCGCCGCAGCTTATCATCAATCTTTCAGATATTTACGCATGGACCATAGACTTCTTCGGCCTTCAGAAAGGAGACCGTTTCAAGGTGCTTTATCAGGAGAAGATATGTGATGGGGATGTGGTTGCAGTGGATACAGTAAGATATGCGGTCTTCTCTCACGGAGGCGAAGAGTTCCCTGCAATAATGTTCGATCAGAAGGATGGCGGAAATCTCTGGTGGAATGAGAAGGGAGAGAGCATGAGAAAGGCCTTTCTCAAGGCTCCATTGCAGTATTCCCGAATCAGCTCAGGCTTTACCTATGCAAGAAAACACCCGATCACGCGTAAGGTTCAGCCACACACCGGTGTGGACTATGCGGCTCCTACCGGAACCCCTGTCATGACAATCGGTGACGGTGTTGTAATTGAGAAGGGATATAAGGGTGCAGGAGGAAATACCGTGAAGATCAAGCATAATTCCGTTTATACCACTGCTTATCTTCACCTTTCCAAATATGCAAGCGGCCTTCAGGTAGGTCAGCGCGTGAAACAAGGTGATGTCATCGGATATGTAGGCTCGACAGGTCGTTCGACCGGACCTCACCTCGATTTCCGTGTTTGGAAGAACGGTACTCCTATCAATCCGCTTACAATGGATTCACCACCAGCAGAGCCGATCAAGGAATCAAATATGGCGGCATTCAAATCTGCAAGGGAAATGTATGAGGCTCAGATAGATACAGTAAAGGTCAGGGAGTCTGCGCTAGGACTTTTCAAACTGCTGTAGGGGAGTCTACTGAGCAATGAACTGATAGACGATTTCTCCGACCTGTCTTTCAGGTGCAGAGTTTGATCTTGAAAATCTGGACTGACGGGCTGCGCGCAGCGCAAAATCTCTGAGACATTTGTCCGCAGCTGAAACGGCTTCATTGACTTTGGCATTCACTACCTGGCCGTTCCTGTTTACATAGATGGTGATAGTGACCTGTCCTCCGCCGTAGCATCGGTATGCCGGTATCGGCAGGTGGGTTGCCTGGCGTCCATCCAATGTATAGGACAGGACGGACGGGC
Organism: Candidatus Cryptobacteroides sp.; assembly: GCA_045539015.1. Classification (GTDB taxonomy): domain Bacteria; phylum Bacteroidota; class Bacteroidia; order Bacteroidales; family UBA932; genus Cryptobacteroides. The sequence goes on along the minus strand of JAZQEN010000072.1, from coordinate 29,178 downwards.
CTGAATATGATTTCTGGTTCTTGTCGTCTTTCCCGGTTCCCGTATCCACGGTCTCGTTCCGGGCGTCTTCTCCTATATCACTTTTCTGGCCGTTCTTGAGGTTCCGGGCAAGTCTTTCTGCGTCCTTGTAAAGCTGCTCTGCATCTGTTCCCCTGTCGTCCTTCAATGGTCCGGAGGTGTTTACTGCAAGATTCCTGACCCCTTGAGAATTGTCAGACGGAGCATTGGCAAGCTTTTCTTCCAACTTCTTCAGAATGTCTTCCTGCTTCTGCAGCTCTTCCTGAAGCTCTGCCATCTCTCTCTCCATCTGCTCTATCTCTTCCTGTTTTGAGAAGTCTATGACAAAGGTCTCTTCACGTTGCTTGAGGACATCCACTTGATATATAAGCAAGACGACAATCACCGTGAGATGGAATATCACGGTGATCAGAAGTCCTGCTTTATCTGTTTTGGGTTGCCTCAAATTTATTTCTTCTTGCAGTTAGCCAGAGATTTTTCGATTGTAGCTGAAATTACATCAATAGCCACCTTGTTGTGTCCGCCCTGCGGGATGATGATGTCGGCATAACGCTTGCTCGGCTCGATGAACTGAAGGTACATCGGCTTCACTGTGTTGGAATAACGCTCGATGACCCACTCTACTGTCTTTCCTCTTTCGACTATGTCGCGGGCCATGACTCTCATCAGTCTGTCATCATCATCAGCATCTACGAAGATCTTGATATCCATAAGCTTACGAAGCTTAGGGTCTGTGAAGATAAGGATGCCTTCAACGATTATTACATCAGCCGGGGTGACTCTGAGTGTCTCGTTCTTGGAACGTCCGCATGTGATATACGAATAGACAGGCTGGTCAACAGACTTTCCCTCTCTCAGTTCCTTGAGCTGAGCTCTGAGAAGGTCGAAGTCAATGGAGTCCGGGTGGTCGAAATTGTGTACCCTTTTCTGCTCTTCAGTATAGTGGCTGAGGTCTTTGTAATATGAATCCTGAGGGATTACAACCACATTTTCCTTAAGCTGCTCTGTAATGGCTTTGACTACTGTAGTCTTGCCCGAACCGGAACCTCCGGCGATGCCTATTATCAACATGATGTTCTTGTTTGAGATCCCCGGTCGAGCCGGGGATGACGTTCTAGTATTCTGCGTTCTTTGGTGTACGTGGGAATGGGATTACGTCACGGATGTTAGACATACCTGTAACGAAGAGGAGCAGACGCTCGAATCCCAGTCCGAATCCGCTGTGAGGAGCCGAACCGAAACGGCGTGTGTCGAGATACCACTCAAGCCCCTTTCTGCTCATTCCGAGTTCGTCGATACGTGCCTCGAGCTTTTGGAGCGACGCCTCTCTTTCCGATCCTCCGATGATCTCTCCGATCTTAGGGAAGAGCACGTCCATCGCGCGTACTGTCTTTCCGTCCTCGTTCTGCTTCATATAGAATGCCTTGATGTCCTTAGGATAATCTGTAAGGATCACCGGCTTCTTGAAATGCTGCTCCACGAGGTATCTTTCGTGCTCGCTCTGGAGGTCTGTGCCCCAGCTTACAGGGTATTCCCACTCTACGCCTGCAGCTTCGAGAATCTTCACGCCCTCTGTGTATGTGAGGCGTACGAACTCTGTGTCTGCAACGCCTTCGAGGCGCTCAAGAAGCTCGTTGTCATATCTGTCGTTGAGGAACTTGATGTCGTCGTAGCAGTTGTCAAGCGCATATTTCACGAGATATTTGATGAACTCCTCAGCGAGGTCCATATTGTCCTTGATGTCGTAGAAGGCCATCTCAGGCTCGATCATCCAGAACTCTGCGAGGTGGCGAGGAGTGTTTGAGTTCTCGGCGCGGAAAGTAGGTCCGAATGTATAGATGTCACCGAGAGCCATTGCTCCGAGCTCGCCCTCGAGCTGACCGCTCACTGTAAGGCTTGTCTCCTTTCCGAAGAAATCCTTTGAATAGTCGATACCGCCCTTCTTGTTGCGTGGAAGATTCTCCATGTCGAGTGTGGTCACACGGAACATCTGTCCTGCGCCCTCACAGTCAGATGCTGTGATGAGCGGAGTGTGGATGTATACGAATCCCTTCTCGTTGAAGAACTGGTGGATGGCGTAAGCCATCTTGCTTCTGATGCGGTAGATCGCTCCGAATGTATTTGTCCTTGGACGAAGGTGCGCCACGCTTCTGAGGAACTCGAAAGAAGTGTCCTTCTTCTGGAGAGGGTAGCGTACTGGGTCGCACTCTCCGTATACCTCTATCTCTGTTGCCTGGATCTCGGTAGCCTGTCCGCCTCCCATAGATTCAACCAACTTACCCCAGACAGCTATGCAGGCTCCGGTTGTAACCTTTGCCAGTACTGCCTCATTCTCTGGAGTCTTGTCAACTACTATCTGTATATTATTGATTGTCGAACCGTCATTGAGGGCGATGAATGCCACATTCTTGTTTCCTCTCTTTGTCCTTACCCATCCTTTGGCAAGAACCTCTTTTCCTGCTTCGCTCTTGAGCAGATCCTTGACTTTGGTTCTGATAACTGTTTCCATTGTTATTTATTGATTTTACAAACTTTGCAAAGATAATCGTTTTGCACTTATTCGCCTAAAATTTTGCCCTTAATGTCGGTATTGTCCATACGTCCGCCAAATCTCTCTGCTCCTACGCCTACAGCATATACCGGTACAGCTTCACCGGTATGTCCGTCTGTAGTCCATCCGATATTTGCTTTGTCATTAAGCTTTCTGTTTTCCTTACTGTCGAGGTTGTTGGTGTTGCCGTTTTCTTCCCAACTCTTCTCGAGTTCCTCAAAATGCGTTACATATCTGCCATTTGCACCGATTGAGACGCCTCCTGTTGCGTGATCTGATGTGACAACAATCAGAGTTTCATCAGGATGCTGCTTGTAGAATTCGTATGCTGATTCGATTGCGTCGCTGAATGCAAGTATTGCGTTTATGGTTGGAATAGTCTTGTTTCCGTGACTGGTCCAGTCTATTTCTCCGCCTTCGCACATGATGAAGAACGGTTCCTCTGTGCCAAGGAAGCCGATGCCATATTCGAGCATTTCGCGGAGCGACACATTGCCCTCAGGCTTGTTTCCGGCCGTATCGTAATCCTGCGGCTCAACATCCTTATTGTATTCCTGACAAAGTACTATCCTTTCGTTGACCTTGCTGGACTGCTCGAATTCCTCTTTTCCAAAACATACGTCATATCCGTTCTTCTCAAGCCACTCGGCAGAGCTCTCGGAATTCCCATCCTCTCCGAAATAATCTAGAAATCCTGCAGATGCAAAATATTCAAATCCGCTTGCAGGAATCTGCTGGGTTATAGAATAGTAATCACCTCTGTCTTTGCTGTTGGCATAGAATGCACCAGGTGTCGCGTGATTTATCGGAACGCTTGAAATGATACCGATCTTATATCCATCTTCCTTAAGATCATATGTGATGCTCTTTCCTGGATTTCCTTCAGAATCAACTCCAAGGTGTCCGTTGTTTGTCTTCTCTCCTGTAGATATAGCTGTTCCTGCAGCAGATGAATCGGTTATGTTGCTGTTTGCGGAGTGTGTCGTGCAGCTTCCGTGTACAGGGAAGCCGGTAAATGCAACCTGAGAGCCGCCAGGTACGCCGTCTTTCCACGAGAGGTATGCTTCGGTAACGGAAACATGGTCAAAACCCATTCCGTCTCCGATGAACAGGAATATATACTTTGCCTTCTGCTCCTGGCTCTCTGTCTTATCTTGTGAGTTGCATGACGTTGCCGTCAGAACCAATGCCATTGCGAAGATGAGCGTCTTGAAAATTTTCATATTCTTATTTTTATACCAACTTACAAAGTTATTAATTTTTTCCTTCCCTTCGCAATTTGCATCCCCCATTTTAAACAAAAGAAGCAGTCCCTTTCGGAACTGCTTCTAATATGATAGATGAGATATTACTGCTTATTATCCTCACCCTTCTTTGCCATATACATGATCTTAAGGGCTGAACAACGGCGAAGCTCCTGCTTTACGTCAGTAATGATACCCATACGTGCGCTGTTGTCAGCCTTGATGGCTACAGTCATCTTGGTTCTGTCAGCCTCAGACATGTTCTCACGCTCAGCTGCGATGAAGTCACGGATCTCATCTACAGTCTTGAATGAGTCATTGAGCTGGAGACGTGATTCAGTACCGAACTGAGCCTGAAGAGACTTGATCGGAGTACCGATGTTGATGTAAGATGTAAGGTCCTTACGCTCGAGCTTGACAGCCTCGCTTGCTGTAGGAACGCTTACCATCACCTTAGTCTCTGTCTCACGCATTGTTGTTGTTACCATGAAGAAGAACAGCAACATGAACACGATGTCGGAAAGCGGGCCTGAAGGCGGCTGCGGAACTTGCCTTTTTCCTTTCTGTTTAAATTTTGACATTTTCCTGTTCTCCTTTATTTTTTACTAATATCCTTAGGCTCTGCCTCAGAAATCATCTGTGGGATAACCTCCTTGATGATTTCCTGCTCCTCTTCAGCCAGTTCACTAAACTTCTTTCCGAATTTCAGCATGGACTCTTCTTCACGAAGATCGTTGAAGGCACCTACCAGTTCGTTCTGAACCTCGATATATGTCTTGTAACTTGTACCACGGTCGTTCTGGAGAGAAATCACACCCTTTGAAACCTGGAACTTCATACCGTTGATGGTAGTGTCCTTCTTCTCAGGGAGATTAGGATCATTGTATGGGTTCCTTACGAACCTCTTGATCTCGTCTCTCAATTCGGAAACCAGCATTGGCTTTGAACCGGCAAGCACCCTGTCCTGAGAGTTGATCTTCACAACGATGATGTTGCGACGATTGATCTCCTGGTTTTTCAGTTCGTCGTTTGGATTCGGCATCGGAGGCAGACGGCGTGACAGACCCTTGTCCTGATCCATGGTGGTAGTCATCATGAAGAAACAGAGCAGGAGGAATGCCATGTCCGCTGTCGAGCTGGAATTGACTTCTGGTGTTTTTCTTGCCATATCAATAATTCTTATTTACGTACTGCCTTAGCTATCCAACTTGCAACGAGGACAACGAGAGTTGCGCCAAACATGAAGTATGTGAGATAGAGCAGTGCGTCTGTCATTTCTACCTTACCTGCAGTAAGTCCCTCGATACCATAGCTTGCAACAGTTGCCTGATCTGGAGTCTTTGCAATTGCATATGCAGCAAATACGAGCAGACCTGCGCCAAGAAGTACGAGACCAAACTTGAGAAGAGCCCAAGGATTGCTGATCCAGTTGACGATGAATGCAATGAGGAGCGATACCAGAACGATGATGATCATGATGTATGTTGCAACAATGATCACATTGACAGGTTTCTCACTGTTTGCAATCTTTGCCTCAACTTCTGCAAGATCAGCCTTGTGTCCTGCAAGAGTGACTGCCTCTTCAAGTTCGTAGATCTTGATCTGAAGCTCCTGCTCTACGTTCTTCAGTTCAGCAATCTCTGCCTCTTTTTCCTTGAATTCCTTTGAATTCTTCTTGAGACCGTCCTTTTCCTTCACTGCCTGGTTGTGAGCATTTACTGTTGCAATGCGGGTGTCTTTCAAAGTCTGAATTTCAGACTTTCTTGCGTCCAATGCAGCTCCTTCAAGAGTCTCGACACCGTTAGATTCCATGGTGTTGACAACCTCTTTCAGCTCTGCTGCCTTGTCCAGGTCGGCTTTCCATTCATCGGTGCCAGGCCAGCCTACCAAGAAGCCATATGCTGAGGTAATCAAGCCGGCTATAAATAGACCGACGAGAATCCATTTAAATACTTTTCTATAAGTCATTTTCGGAATGATTATTTATTTTCCTGATACTTTACGAGCATGTCAACCAATGTGATTGAAGCGTTCTCCATGTCGATTGTGAGGGCCTCAACCTGAGTAAGGATGTAGTTGAAGAAGATCTGAAGGATAACGGCAACGATCAAACCACCTACGGTTGTGATCAAAGCGACCTTCATACCACCTGCTACGACTGCTGGAGACATGTCACCTGCTACCATGATGGCGTCGAATGCCTGGATCATACCTACTACTGTTCCCAAGAATCCGAGTGAAGGAGCGATAGCGATGAAGAGAGAGATCCAAGAGAGGTTCTGCTCCATTCTGCTAGCCTCAACACCACCGTATGAAACAACTGACTTCTCTACATACTCGATATCCTGACCCTCTTCAAGGCGAAGGAATGCCTGAGTGAAGATAGATGCTACAGGACCTCTGGAGTTTTCGCAGATCTTCTTAGCTTCTGCTATGCCACCGTTCTGGAGAGCAGCCTCGATCTTGGCGAGGAGCTTCTTAGTGTTTGTCTTAGAGAAACCGAGGTAAAGGATACGCTCGATACAAAGAGCGAGACCGAGGATGAGACAAGCGATAACGAGAGCCATGAAGCCTGCGCCTCCCTCGATGAACTTTGTTTTAAGAGGGGTGTGGAGAGCCTGGAGGCCACCGTTTCCTTCTTCAACTTCTGCAGGAGTCTCCTCTGGAGTTGCTGCCGGAGCTTCCTCAGCTACTGCTTCAGTCTGTTCTGGTGTAGCTGCCTGTTCGTCCTGAGCTACTGCATTCTGTGCAGAAAAGGCCATAACGCCCATTACTGCCAAAAACATGAAAATTTTTTTCATAATTGTTTTTGTGTGTTTGATTAATTTAAGTTATTGATTTGTTTTTAGTTAATATCAATATCAAGGTTCGGTGCGGGCACACCACACCTAAAATCCGGTGCAATTTAGCAATTAATTTTCAATCGGCAATACTTATTTTGATATTTCTCCCCTCAGGTCCTCTCCCAGAAGTTCTCTGACAGTCACGTTGTCGTCAAATGTTCCGAGCAGGTAGAATAATTTGCCCAGAGCGCTCTCTGTCGTGCTGTCATATCCGCTTGTCACGCCAGCCTCCTTGAGTATCTTTCCTGTTGCATAAATATCCATATTGACGCTTCCTGCAGCACACTGGGTTACATTCATGATTATCTTGCCGTTTGCAGATGCTTCGGCGATCATGTCCGGGAACCAGCCCTTTGACGGTGCGTTACCGGCTCCATATGTCTCGATTATGACAGCCCTGGTGTCCCTGCTGCAGAGGATGTCGCTGACGACCTGCGGGGTTATGCCCGGATGTATCTTGAGGATGGAAACTCTGGTATCCAAGTCCTTGTGAAACAATGGTCTGGCTTCCCAAGATGCAGGTTTTCGGATAAGGGCGGAATTATATCTGATGCTGATGCCGGCTTCTGCAAGCGGAGGCAGGTTTTCGGAGTGGAATGCCCTGAAATTGTCAGAGTTCATCTTGCTTGTCCTGCAGCCTCTCATCAGGATGTTGTCGAAGAATATGCACACCTCGGGTACGAGAGCATGTCCTTCCTCGTCTTTCGCTGCGGCGATCTCTACTGACGAGATAAGGTTTTCCTTGCCGTCTGTCCTTGGAGAGCCGATGGGCAGCTGGCTGCCGGTGAATATCACGGGCTTGGTAAGTCCTTCGATCATGAAGCTCAGGACGGAGGCCGAATATGCCATGGTGTCGGTGCCGTGAAGAATGACGAATCCGTCGTAATCGTCGTATTTCTCCTCGATGAGCCTTGTCAGTTCCTTCCACATGGACGGTTCAACGTCGGATGAGTCTATCAGTGGAGTAAATGTGTGCGAGTCAATGCGATAGGCAAATTTACCCATTTCGGGGACCTCTTCCAGGATCTGGCTGAAGTCGAATGGTGTGAGGGCTCCCAGTGCGGGGTCCTCCTTCATGCCGATTGTGCCTCCTGTGTAGATGAGAAGGATGGCTGACCTTTCTTTTGTGGCATTTACCGTCGTCATAGGTTAAACAGTTTATGTGCGTTCTCAGTTGTGATCGATGCTACTTCAGCCATATCCGTCTCTTTCTGTTCTGCCAGCTTGGCGGCAATGTACGGAATATAGCTGCTTTCGTTCCTTTTTCCTCTGAAAGGGACGGGTGTGAGATATGGAGAGTCGGTCTCCAGCAATATCCTCTCGAGCGGAATCTGCTTTACGGTTTCTGCTATGGAGGCTTTCTTGTAGGTCAGTACGCCTCCGATACCGATATACCAGTCTCCGAGCCGTTGGATTTCATTATAGGTCTCCAGACTGCCGCTATAGGCGTGGAATACTCCTCGGAGCCCAAGGTGCTTGTTTTCTTTCAATACCTTGATTATCAACTCAGTGGATTCGCGAGAATGGATTATGACAGGAAGGTTGAGACGCGATGCCATCTCCAGTTGAATCCGGAATGCTTCCACCTGCTGGTCCAGGAATTCCTTTGACCAGTAGCAGTCGATGCCGATCTCGCCGATTGCCCATAGCTTTCTGTCCAGGTACCCCTCGAGGCGCGAAAGCTCTTCCTGCCAGGCGGCATCTACCGATGTTGGGTGGAGGCCAAGGCATGGGAAGATGATTCCCGGGTATCTGTCGGCAAACGAGAATATCCGTTCCCTCGTCTGTGAGTCAATGTCAGGAAAGATCAGTTTGGTCACACCTGCCTCCGCAGCTCTCTCCACAGCAGCATCTTCTTCTCCGGCGAAAGCCTCGTCGTAGAGGTGTGAATGTGTGTCGATGAATTCCATAGATTCGCGATAAGTATCTCGCAAATTTAACCATTTTACTCGAATATCATCTATTTTTCTTGACATTGATGCAGCATCTTTGAAATAAGTCGATGGAAATCATATCATCTATTTCGAGCATTCTTGCAAGTGTCGATACCTGGGTGTAACCCAGACCGGTGGCGGCTGACAATTCTTCCAGAGAAATACCACGTCGCTTTCTTATCTCTGCCAGCATGGCGGCCATCTGGGTGATTCTGTCATGTTGGAGGCGGCCGTTGTAAAGGTTGTCAAGGACCTCGATGTCTGAGACGGGACGCTGGGGTCCGGCTGCTCTGATCCCGATCCCTTCCATAAATTCTTCAATGGAGGTGAGTGGTTCGGCTATCTTATTTTTAATTAAGTAGTTACACCCTTGTGACCGTATGTCGTCCACCCTTCCGGGGAGCGCATATACGTCACGATCGTATGAGAATGCAAGTCTTGCTGTCATCATCCCTCCTCCCTTTATCTTGGATTCCATAAGTACGGTGGTATCGCTGAGTCCGGCGATAATGCGGTTCCTTCTGAGGAAATGTACTGCAAGCGGAGCGGTTCCAGGTGGGTAGTCGGTCACCAGTGCACATCCGGGCGTGTGGCAAAGGGCTTCGGCGAAATCCCGGTGGCGGTAGGGGTACACGTCCTCCGGTCCGGTTGCCATGACGGCGATTGTCGGCAGACCTGCTTCGACGGCTGCCTTATGGGCACAGATGTCCGTTCCGAGGGCCAGCCCGCTTACGATCAGAGGCCTTTCGCCGGATGCGGCGAGCGCGAATACTGTCTTGCGGCACCATTCCTTTCCGTAAGGTGATACGTCGCGAGTGCCTACAATGGCGATTTTTCTTTCCGGCAGCCACAGCTTAGACTGATGTGTGTCACTGCGGATGTATAGACCTACAGGAGCGTCAGGGCACTCTTTCAGTAAAGACGGGTAGTGCTCCTGCGTATATCCGCAGAAATCGACCCCCATTTTTTCCAGTCTTTCAAGTTCGTGGGCGGCATCATATACCGCCGACTTCCTTACAAGGTCGCGATATGCTGCGGCATTTCCCAGCAGGACCTCCAGTTCTCTTGGATCTCTTTGAAAGACCTCTCTTGCACTTCCATAATGGTTGATCAGGGCCAGCGCTATCTTTGGCTTGAACCCGAATATGCGTCCCAAGGCGCATAGGCATGTTTTTTCTTCAAAATTTTCCATGCCGCCAAGGTATGACTAAAACCGGTCCTCTGCAATGACGGGAAGACCGGTTTTTCCTTTTTTTAAAACAGATTTTTCTCTTTTTTTAAGCAGTAAAACTTTTTTTTAACTGTTTAAAATTTATTTTTATGTCTCCTCTTATCAGATAATTAGGAGTGCGTCGCCATAAGGACCGAACTTGTAGTCCTGTTCAAGGGCTATCTTGTATGCCTTCATGACATTTTCATATCCGCCGAATGCTGCGACTGACATGAGCATGGTCGATCCCGGACGATGGAAGTTGGATACGATCGCATTCGGAATCGCAAACCTGTATGGAGGGAAGATGAATTTGTTGGTCCATCCGTCGTATGCGTTCACCTCGTCGTTGGTAGTCACATATGTCTCGAGTCCTCTGATCACTGTAATACCTACTGCGAGCACCTTGTGTCCTTCCTTCTTGGTCTTGTTGATGAGAGAAGCCGCTTCCTCGGTGATGATGAGTCTTTCAGAATCCATCTTGTGCTTTGAAAGGTCCTCTACATCCACTTCCCTGAAGTGTCCGATTCCCATGTGCAGGGTTACGAAAGCCTTGTTGATATCCTTGAGGATCATTCTGTTGAAGAGTTCGCGGCTGAAATGCAGGCCTGCTGCAGGGGCGGAAACCGCGCCCTCATGCTTTGCGAAGATGGTCTGGAAGTTCTCGGCATCCTCAGGAGTCACCTCCTTCTTCACCCAATCCGGAACCGGTGTCTGTCCGAGTCCGAAAAGCGTCGCCTTGAAGTCTTCATAGCTTCCGTCATAGATGAAACGGAGTGTACGTCCCCTTGAAGTTGTGTTGTCGATCACTTCTGCAACGAGGCTTTCATCTTCTCCGAAGTAAAGCTTGTTGCCGATACGGATCTTGCGGGCAGGATCTACGATCACGTCCCAGAGCCTCTGCTCGCGGTTGAGCTCTCTGAGAAGGAATACCTCAATGTCCGCTCCGGTCTTTTCCTTGTTTCCGTAAAGTCTTGCAGGGAATACCTTGGTGTCATTCAGAACGAATGTATCGCCTTTTCCGAAATAGTCAATGATGTTCTTGAAGAGCTTGTGCTCGATTTCTCCTGTCTTTCTGTCAAGCACCATGAGCTTGCACTCATCTCTCCATCTTGGAGGTTCTGTCGCTATCTTCTCAGACGGCAGATTGAACTGAAATTGTGAGAGTTTCATATCTTTTGTCAAAATTTTGCTGCAAAATACACTACATTATACGGTTTTTTAACGTTTTTGTTTCACAAAACCATGAAAAATCTCAAAAATCATACTTTTGCTTCCCTGAATACCTCGACGATTGACGGGTAAGTGTTGAGCAGAAACGGCGGAAGACTTGATTTTGCAACCCATGCAGCCTTGGAAATGTCTTCTTCGCGCTGGGGAGTCAGGTCTGTAGGGTCTGTGTACAGCATGTCGTACCACCATGTGTGTTTCAGATGCCAGATGTCGTTGCGTCTGTAGCAATGGTCTGTGACGCATATGAGGCCACGCGACTGCAGCTGGTCGATTCCGGTTTCTTCCCGGACTTCGCGAAGGGCTGTCGTTTCGATGTCTTCGCCCGGATCCTGATGTCCTTTCGGCAGATCCCACAGGCCGTTTCTGTTGATGAGGAGATAATCACCGCGTCTGTTGGAGACGAGTCCTCCTCCCGCATTTACTTCAAGGAATTCTGCGCAGATACTGTGGTATGTTCCTTCCAGGTCGTCGGTGGGAATATATATCCTGTGAAGAGAATCTGTGGCCTCGACCATCTCGACCAGGGCGTGTATATCCGAACTGGAGCCGATGCGGAACATTATCGCATTGGGGTCTGTCAAGGCCTGTTCATCAGGAGGACAGATTATCATGCATCTCTTTTCAAAGTAGATTTTGTGCATTTTTACCTATAATTTATTAACTTTGCGGGATGTGTGCCTGTGGCATGTAAAATGCGCATGCAAATATAGGCAGAAGAACTGATAAACAATCAAAAATCATAATTATGCAGACAATTGAAAAAGCAGTGGCTGAGTCCCTTCTGGATATCAAGGCCGTAATGCTCAGACCTGAAAACCCTTTCACATGGGCTTCAGGATGGAAATCTCCTATCTATTGTGACAACAGAAAAGTGTTATCATATCCTGAAATCCGTGAGAATATCTGCCGTTGGATGGCGGAAATCATCACAAAGCGCTATCCGGACGTAGAGGTGATCGCCGGAGTTGCTACAGGAGCGATCGCTCACGGATATCTTGTGGCTCATCTTCTTGGAAAGCCGTTCTGCTATGTGAGACCTAAACCGAAGGATCATGGAACAGGTTCGCAGATCGAGGGTCTCCTCGAGCCGGGTGCCAAGGTCGTGATTGTCGAGGACCTTATCTCGACCGGTATGAGCAGCCTTGCTGCAAAGAATGCCCTCGTGAATGCAGGTGCGGACATCATGGGTATGGTCGCAATTTTCTCTTATAACTTCCCTCAGTCAAGAAAGGCTTTTGAAGATGCGAATGTGGAGCTTACCACACTTTCCAACTATGATACTCTTGTAGAGGTGGCAAGTGAGATAGGTTATATCAAGGAGTCTGATACAGAGGTGCTTAAGGAGTGGAGATATTCTCCGTCTACCTGGGGAAAGAACGAGTAGACCATGGCAGTAGAGATAAAGAGCAAGAAAGGTGTAGTGTCCAAGGCTCCATATGAGCTTTACATGGCCTTCGCAGACATGCGGAATTTCGTGCAGTTTCTTCCTGAAGACAAGAAACAGGATGTGACTGCCGGATATGATTCGCTGCATGCTGTGGTTCAGGGATTCAATATAGGAATCAGAGTTACTGAAAGAGTACCGTATTCCCGAATCGAGTTTGAAGATGACGGAGCCCCTTTCCAGTTCCATCTTACAATGCATTTCGATGCCGCTGCAGATCCGTACAAGACCGATTTCCAGATTGTCCTCGACGCAGAACTTAACTTCATGATGAAGACATTGCTGGGAGGAAAACTGAAGGAGGCGCTGGACAAGGTGGTGGATGCTCTGGTGGATATGTCCGAGGGACGTATGCCTGAGGGTGTAGATCCGTCAATGTACCCTAAGAACTGATATGACTGTAAAGGACTCGTTCAGAAAGTATATGGAAGAGGCGATTGGGCATGAAAATGCTCAGGTCGCTTTTTCTGCTTTTGATACTGTCGCTTCTACCTCGGTAAGACTGAATCCTTTCAAGGCCGTTGATACCGGATGGGATTGTCCCGTGCCATGGAACAGGTATGGACGAATGCTTGACGAACGTCCTGTGTTCACTCTTGATCCGCTTTTCCATGCCGGTGCATATTATGTCCAGGACTCTTCGTCAATGTTTGTGGGACATGCATTCAGAAATGTGCTGGGTAACATCGCCAAGCCGGTCGGAAGGCCGGTACGCGTGCTGGATCTGTGTGCGGCTCCCGGTGGAAAGACGACGGACCTGGCTGCATCATTGAGAGAGGCTTTCGGAGATGATTTCCTCCTTGTCGCTAATGAGGTGATGAAGGCAAGGGTCGGAATCCTGGCGGACAATGTGGCTTTGTGGGGGGATCCGAATGTAGTGGTGACCTCGGACGATCCTTCTGCCTTTGCGGCTTTGCCGGGCTTCTTTGATGTGATTGTGACTGATGTCCCTTGCTCAGGTGAGGGTATGTTCAGAAAGGATGAGGAGGCTGTTCAGCAGTGGTCGGAGGATAATGTGGCTTTGTGCGAGGCTCGTCAGAGAAGGATACTTGCAGATGTGTGGCCTGCTCTCAGGACAAACGGCCTGCTGATATATTCGACCTGTACATTCAATGTCAGGGAAAACGACGGAAATGTAGGCTGGATTGCTGATGAGATGGGTGCATGTGTGCTCACGGCAGACAATCTCCTTGGAGGAATGCCGGGAGTGTTGAAGACAAAATATGGCTATAGCCTTGTTCCCGGCCTGGTCAAGGGCGAAGGACAATATTGCGCTGTGCTTGAAAAGACTTCCGATGCGGATTTCGGATACATGCCGGTCAATGACCGCAGGCCTTCCCGCCAGCCGAAGCCGATGCCGCTGCCTCAGGGCCTGGAACGCCTTCTGAACCGCCCGGTCGTCTTTCGTATCAAGGGCTCTATCGTAGCTGCCGTGCCGGAGGTGATTTCCCGCGATGTGGCTTTGGTCGGGCAGAGTCTTCATGTGATAGCAGCCGGGTGTGCGGTAGGGGAGATCAAGGGAAAGGATCTGGTACCTGATGCTGATCTGGCATTGTCGCTGATGCTCGCGGATGATGCCTTTCCTGCTATAGAGGTGGACAGAGATACTGCGCTGGCATATCTTCATAGGGATGCTGTCGCTTTTCCGGATGCTCCTAAAGGCTTTCTGCTGATAAGGCATAGAGGACTGGGATTGGGTTTTGTAAAGAATATTGGAAACAGATGCAACAGCCTGCACCCTCAGAGCAGGCGCATAAGAATGGATATACGATGAAGAAGTTGTTTGTTGCAGCTGCAGCTGTACTTGCTGCCTGTGCTGCGTTTGCGCAGAATGTGGATTATCTCAAGAGATATGATCTTCTGGTCGGAAGGGTGGGGCCGGCCGGTGTCGGAGTAGAAACGCTTATAGATAACTGGGAAAAGGCGGAGCCGGACAATGCAGACATGCTTGCAGCACGCTTCTACTATTATCTGGCAAAAGGACAGGATACCGAGATGGTCACCAGGTCTGAGGCAAAGTATCTGGGGCTGGCTCCGTTGCTTAGTCTCAAGGATTCTACCGGAAGGGATGTGCATTATTATGAGCTGATCAGATACGATGAAGAGATGTTTGCAAAGGCTCTTTCGTATGTTGACAAGGCCATTTCATTATACCCTGAGAGGCTAGGTTTCAGGTTTATGAAGGCGAATGCCTATATGTCGTATGAAAGGGAGAATCCGGATATGGCTTTAGCCAATCTTCTTGCCCTGGTGCACGAGTATATGACAGGAACTGCCGAATGGACATACGATGAGGGTGCTCAGGGATCCCAGCCTGTCGATAGAGAGGCGTTTGCAGGGATGATGCAGGAGTACTGCTTCAGCCTGTATCGCCTTGGAACTCCGGCCGCATATGAGGCTTTCCTCAGATTGTCGGAGAAGATGAATTCCTTCATGCCTAAATATCCGGACTTTATCACCAATGTCGGAACTTATCATATGGTCGTCCATAAGGATTATAAGACAGCCTTGAAATATTATGATAAGGCCATGAAGATAAGACCAGGCGATCCTACGGCACTCAGCAATGCCATGCTGGCTGCACGTATGATGAAAAATCCCAAGCTGGAGAAGAAATATCTGAAGCTTCAGCAGGAATACGGCACAATGGAGCAGTAATGAATGTCCCTTTGTTCATATCACGCAGAATCCGCTACAAGGGAAGAGTGGTTGTGACCGTCGTCGCAGTCAGTTTCCTTGTGATGATAATTGCTGTGGCTGTGTCCTCAGGTTTCAGACGGGAGATACATCAGGGAATCTCTTCGGTGTCAGGTGACATACAGCTGACCCTGCCTTCGATGAACTATCTGGGTGAGGACTCTCCGGTAGCTTCTGACCAGTCATGGATGGCTCCTGTAAATGCTGTCGAAGGGATCTCTTCGGTAGATCCGGTGGTCTACCGTGCGGGAATAGTAAAGGAGTCAGAGGATATATATGGCGTTGTTGTCAAAGGTGTAGAGAACCCGGAATGGGCTCATGCCGGCGATTCTGTTGCTCTCGGGGTGTCGATCCCGTCCTCTTTGGCCGAAAAATCCGGATTATCTCGCGGCGACAGGCTGCTTACATATTTTGTCGGAGAAAAGGTTAAAGTCCGCCAATTCAACATTACGTCAATATATGATCCTCCGGTCAAGACTGATACGCGGTATCTCGTTTATGCGGATATTGATGATATGAGGCGCCTGAATGCCTGGGATGACGGTCAGGCTTCTTTGTTCGAAGTGACTCTGAATCCGGATTACAGGGATGAAAAATCCATAGGAGCTATTACCTCTGAAATAGGAGGTATCATTCATGATAAAGCCTCGTCACAGGATGATATTCTGGTAGCTTCATCTGTCAGAGACAGGTTTCCTCAGATTTTTGACTGGCTTGAGCTTATAGATTTCAATGTACTTTTTGTGCTGATGCTGATGATTGTAGTTGCCGGTGTCAATATGATATCAGGCCTGCTGATCATGTTGTTTGAGAATATTTCCACCATTGGCATGCTCAAGTCGATCGGTATGAGGAACGTGGATGTGGCCCGAGTGTTTCTCAATGCATCGGCAGCTCTGGTTCTGAAAGGGATGCTTATCGGAAATGCTCTGGCAGCAGCTTTCTGCATGATTCAGAATTCTACCCACATCATTAAACTTGATCCGGACAACTATTTCGTGTCATTTGTTCCGGTCCACCTTGACCTGGGTGCTGTGCTGGCTGCTGATACTATTGCCTTTGCGGCAATAATGGTCCTGCTCCTGATACCGTCCTTGTTTATCGCAAAGGTGGATCCTGCTCAGACTGTCAGGATGAAATAGATTAATTTTCAGGACAGATGCTGCAGATAGCCTGGTAGATATTCATGATGCTCTCCACGTAGGCTATTGTTTCTGTGCCTTTGAACTTTCCTAGTGCAACATTCTCGTCTTCAAGTATCGAATCGTCCCTCATTGCCGGGATGACCTTCACGATGTTGTCCCACTTCCTGTTGTCGAGATTTCTTGACTCGGCGAGTTTCCGGCAGTCCTTGATTCTGCCCTCTCCTGCGTTGTATGCTGCCAAAGTGAACTTGATGAGCTCGTTCTGGTCCATTCCGGACCCGCTGTAAAGCTTCTGAAGTCTCCTCAGGTGGCTGGTTCCGGCGATAAGATTCTGTTCCGGGTCGGTAAGGTTGTCCACATTGTAATACTGCGCTGTCTGAGGCATTACCTGCATCAGACCTATTGCTCCGCGATGCGAGCTGGAGCTGATCGAGAATTTGGATTCCTGGTAAACTACTGCAGCCAGCATTCTCCAGTCCCATCCCAAAGTATCGGCATACTTCTTTATCATATCGTCGTATGGACTGATGATATTAGATCTTGCTCCTTTTTCTGCTCTCTTGAGCGGATTGTAAGCTCGGAAGAACCTATCCTGCAGTGCCTGATATCTGTCTGTCTGAATGTAGCTTTCCAGCCATTCGTTTATTTCCCTTATCTCTCCGTCCTTTCCGGCCTTGACTGCCCATGCTGAACAGCTGTTCACGGTTTCGGATATGATGATGTCTTCTGTTGCATCATCATGGTGGATTACCAGCAGGTCGATGGAACCTTTACGAAGCGATTCCATGTAATCGGCATTCCTGTTTCCTGCCATTACCGTGATCTGGCAGTTGTGGTCTTCTGCAAATGCCTGCAGGATTTCATATGTGAATCCTGTCTCAAGTCCATGCCCCCCTCTGATGTCATCTCCAAGACCGATGGCGCACACGAGATGTCTGCCTGAGAAGTGGAACATGTCCACTTTGCTCTCCATCTGTGTGCGGCCGCTTTCCTGAAACGAACTGCTTAGAAATATGATGACCGGAAGAAGTATGTATTTGATGATATTGGATGTTCTCATGTATCTTACCTTCTGTTTACTGAGGTATTGAGTCCGCCGCGTCCGGAGCTCATGCCACCACGGTTGGAACTTCCGCCGCTTCTGCCTGATGACATTGAACCGCTGCCGCTTCTGCCTCCGCCCGATGATCCTGATGAGACGGAAGCATTCTTACCTGAGAATACCCAGAACGGCCATGTGATTCCGAATTTCACTGCTCTTTGTGAGGCTATATAACCGGAAGCTGTAAAGTAGTCCAGAGACTTGTTAGGCCATCCCATGTTTACATTTACGAATTTGACAAAGATGCTCACCCTCTTCCATTGAACGTTGACAAAGGCGTCTATGTATGGACATCCTCCGAATCTCTCTGCGTCCTGATTGTGGAACACTCCGAGAACCGGATTGTATGAAGGTGCATTCCATTTTGTCGTAAACAGTCCGTTGGCTCCTATCTGCATCTTCATGACGTTCTTGACTACGTCAAACTGGAAATAGTATCTCAGATTCAATGCCAGGAGCGGAAGCGGCATGACTTCAGGGTTCGACGAGAACTGAAGCAGTGCCTGATTCTCCAGGTGGAACTTCCATATTTTGAAGTCCTTGCGTACGGATGCAGAAATCACGCTCATCGGCGAGGTGTTCTGCCTTACAATACCTTGTGTGTCGTAATAAATATTATTGCTTAACAGACCATAACCGAATGATGCGTCCATCTTCCATCGCGGAATCGCCAGCGATGCCTCCAGTCTGGTCGTTGATATCTTGCTGAAATCATTTTCCCACCTGTAGTGGTTCGTGAAGAGCCTTTGCTGATAGTAGTCCGGCTCCTTGAGAGATGTCTCGAAGTGTACGTTGAGGGTCAGCGGACTTTTCCTGTCCCTGCGGAACGGATATGCGCTGAATGAAAGATTTCCTTCCAGATTGAAATCGTTGATTTCGTGTCCCAGGAAGTTGTACTTTCCCTTGGCATCCCACTGGAAGTATTTCTTGTACTGTCCCTGTGCACCGGCATACAGATATAACGAGTTCTGCACAACATTGTTTCTGCCTTCAATGAAGTCTTTTGGCGAGAAACTATAGTAATTTACGAGCTTGTCTCCCAGACCTACATCCAGTTTGGAGACTATTCCGTCGCTCTTCCATGGCTGCAGTCTGACGAATACCTTGTTCTCGAACCTCATCACTCTCAGAGAGTCGTGGCTGGTAGTGGGGTTCAGGTAGAAAGCATTGTTGAAGAATTCCCTCGCATCCGTGTCTCCTGAGGAAATATTGTCGGAATAGGTCTTTCTTATGACGGAATATTCACTGCTGTGGCCTATGAAAGCCGTTGTGATATCTGTCTTGAGCGTATCTGTCTGCTTCTCCAGGGCCATCTGTCTGTGGGCCATCTTCTCTTCCTGCACGGCAATGGCAGCAGAATCGCCTGCTGCTTTCAGGCTGTCAAGGACAAATTCCTCTCTCTTTCTAAGTTTCTTCTCCTCTCTTACATCCTTGTCCAGAAAAGACAGCGGGATCCTGTAGCTCTGGTCCAGGAACAATGTGTTCTTCTTGAGGATATTATGAGCATTGTTGAGATATACCTGGATTTCTCGCGCATCTACAGTAGTATCCCTGATCCATGACAGGTCCTTGATACCGCCGTTTTCTGCTCTCTTGACCCTGTTGTAGATGTATCCGGCGTGCATGAGGTATTTCTCCCCGGTGTAGTTGGTAGCCAGGATTGCAGTTCGGTTGTCCGTATTTTCGTTGCTCAGCATACCTTTACTTCCGAACTGGTGGTACTGAAGCATGATGTTCAGTTTCGGCGTGATGTTCTGGGTACTGAGTATCTTGACGCATGATTCTTCCTTCTCGCGGTTGGCGAACAGGGTTCCATAGTAGTCAAGTTCGGTGTATGGAGTCTTGGTGTTGTACTGAGGAAGGGTTTCGGGACTGTAGCTATAGAGACTGTATGGCGTATAGAAGATTGCGTTGTCTTCCTCCTGACGTTTGAAGTAATCGTATAGCTGTACAGGTGAACCCACTACTCCGAGCCATGTCGCGTTGAGGTCCTCCTTCATGAACGGATAGTCGTAGAAATTATGGTTGAAGGATGTGTCCACAGACTGGTCTCTGAGGTTTACCAGATTGTGGAAGTCCCTGTCGTGAGTCCATGTCACGATTCTCTTGTATTTCATGGAATCAGGGAATGCGAATGTCTCCAGAATACGTGGAGTGGCCTCGATGACACTGTCCTTATATGCCTTGATGCTGTCCTTTATGGCCATCTTTCTGTTGGCCTTGGCAATGAGCTCGGGAAGTTTCTGCTCGGCGTCATACTTCTTCCTTTCCTTTCTGCTCAGCGATGCGTACCATGCTGCAAATTTTGCATCAGCGACTTCTGTCGAGTCCTTTATATATAAGGAGTCAAGTCTCATGACCTCCAATGTGTCGCCTGCAGTCATGAGCGAGTCGCGGACAAAAGCCCTTGTTGTAGAGTCCTTTACTGCAACATAGTATTTGTAGAAGAACGGGTCCGTAAGTCTGAGAGAGTCCGGTGCCTTGATCGTATCGCGTGCTGTCAGGATCAGGGTGTCCGGAACTATAGCCAATGAGTCCGGAACTACTGCCAGTGAGTCCGGAAGAATATTCAATGAGTCCGGAAGGACTGCTGTGGTATCTGTGGCCGCGACAGAGTCTGCCTGAAGCGGCAGGGAGTCGATGCTATGGCTTAACGCAAGAGAATCCTCAGCCTGAAACATGGCTGTGGCTCTCTTCATGTCTATACCGAACGACTGCATCGCTGCAAGCGTCACCAGTATAGCCGGAATCCATATTTTCGACAAAAAATTCTTCATACCAAGACGGCAAAGGTACGAATAATTATTTATTATTCAATACTTATGCCCTCTGCGGTCATTGCATCAAGGGCTTCCATATGTCCCTGATGGTCAACGTATCCGATGCAATCCTTCAGCAGATGGACCTTGAATCCAGCCTTCATCAGATCCTCGCAAGTGTTTCTTACGCAGTATTCAGTGGCCAGGCCGCAGACGTATACGTCAGTGCAGTCGAGCAGCTCAAGAACTTCTCCGAGAGCCTGACCTGCATTGTTGTTTCCCTCGAATCCGGAGTACTGCTCGGACATCTTGTCGCATCCCTTGTCAAAGGTGAGTTCTTCCCTTGCGTATGGAACCAGTTCCTGGTGGATTTCTCCTCCATGAGTACCTGCAACGCAGTGTGACGGCCATATGCCACCCTGATCCTTGAATGAAGAATGGTCTGCGGGATGATGGTCCCTTGTAAACAGAATAGGGAA
Source organism: Candidatus Cryptobacteroides sp. (assembly GCA_045539015.1). Lineage (GTDB taxonomy): Bacteria > Bacteroidota > Bacteroidia > Bacteroidales > UBA932 > Cryptobacteroides. The sequence goes on along the minus strand of JAZQEN010000072.1, from coordinate 8,519 downwards.
GGTGTCGAGTATTTCGTGGTCTTCTCCGCCTTGGCCTTTTGTCTGTCTGTCAATGAATTTCAAGGTCTCCTTTACTGCGTTTTCCGCATTCCTGCATGCAAGACTTCCGTCAATGAAGTCATATTGCATGTCCACTACAACTAAAGCACTGTTATTCATAGTCTCTGATCTCCTGTACTATCCTGTTGATGATGCCCATCTTGAGGTTATAAAGATCATCCGAAATATCTACCTTATAATAATGCGGATTGATCAGTCGGCGCTCGCTCGGGCTGAAGTGCATCAATGTGCTGTTGTAGTATGCCTTCTTTTCCTTCAGAGTGTGGGTCGGAGCGCAGCGTCTTCCGTTTTCGATGACCTTGTGCTGGAGAGTCAGCGCTACATATTCTCCCGCCTCGAAGGTCTTGGTCTTGTAACGGTCATATTCGTCGCAGACGGTGAATGTCTCGCCGGCCTCGATCTTCCTGCTGAGCTCGTCTCCTCTGAGGCAGGTGACGTCAACCTTGTATATCCCTCCCTTTGACGGGTCGTTGATCATGATCCTGTATGTGATCTGGAAGCCCGGGTTGATGAGCTTGATCTTGTCTTCGGAGCGCTTGAGCACTGCCTCGCCGTTGATTTCGACGAGCTTGTAGACATTGCCGAAGCAAGGGTTTGCCTTGCTGGTGGCGATGGCATCTCCGACGCCGTAGGAGTCTATGCATGCTCCCTGACGCTCCAGGTCAGTGATCAGATACTCGTCCAGAGAGTTCGTCGCGAATATCTTGCAGTTCTTCAGACCGCTCTCGTCAAGGATGGCGCGGCATTCGATCGACAGATATGCAAGGTCTCCGCTGTCGAGCCTGACTCCGTATCCGGCTGCATAGCTGTCGTCTATGCCGTTGTCTTTGAATGCCTTAATGGCATTGCGCACGCCGCATTTGAGGGTGTCGTATGTGTCGATAAGGAGGATGAGGGGCTCGTTCCTGTGAGTCTTGATGTATGTATCGAAGGCATTGTATTCGCCTTTTACGCTACATCCGAACGAAGTCACATAGCTATGTGCCATGGTTCCTGTCGAGCCATAGTCGAACAGCACTCCGGTGAGGATGTTTGATGTGGCGGCGCATCCGGCGATGATGGCGGCCTTGGCGCCATATGTCGCGGCCCACGGGCCGTGCGCCCTGCGCGAGCCGAATTCACTGACCGGGCGGTTGGTGGCGCGGCATACTCTCGATGCCTTGGTGGCCACTGCCATCTGATGGTTCATGATGCAGAGCATCGGCGTTTCAAGAACCTGAGCCTCGATGAGCGGGCCTTCTATTATGATTATAGGCTGGTTGGGAAAGACGATCTCGCCTTCGCGCATCGCGTAGATGTTGCCTGTGAATTTCATCGCTGAGAGATATCCTCTGAATTCGGCGTATTCTTCTCCCGGAAGGAACTTCTCGAAGAATGCAGGGTCCATGTTTCCGAGGTTCTGCACCATTTCGATGACCTCGTCCACGCCGCTTACCACAGCCCAGTTGTTGTTTTCCGGAGCCTTTCTGTAGAAAAGGTTGAAGACCGCATGCTGGTCTTTCATTCCGTTGTCATAAAAGGATTTTCCCATCGTATACTGGTACTTGTCCGAGCAATATGCGTAGTTGTGCATTGCGTTTATGTTTTAAATCCAACAAATTTAATCTTTTTTGTTCAACTATTTCGTAAATTCGCCAATAAATTAACAGACTTCAGCTCCGGATAGCCATTTCCGGTTGTCATTTCGAGCGAGCGAAGCGAGTCGAGAAATCTGCTATGGAAAGATTAACCATATTGTACAAGTCGAAATACGGATGCATGCCGGATTCCGTGACACCTCTAACCGGATCTGCGAGCAACCGACGTTATTTCCGGATGACCTCCGATGCAGGCACATGCATCGGTGTCATCGGAACCGATGTGAAGGAAAACAATGCCTTTGTGACGATAGCGCGTCACTTCCGCGCCAAAGGCATAAATGTACCGGAAGTGTATGCGGTGAGTGAAGACGAGTCGGCATATCTGCAGCAGGATCTTGGGGACTGCGTGCTGTTTGACATGCTTTCTGCGGCCCGTCGTGGCGATGAAGATATGGTGCGTGTCGACGCCCTGCTGAACAAGACCATGTCAATGCTTCCTGCTATCCAGCATGATGGTGCGGAAGGATTTGACTTCTCGGTTTGTTATCCTCAGCCTTCCTTCGACAGAAGGATGGTTATGTTCGACCTCAATTATTTCAAGTACTGTTTCCTCAAGCCTTCCGGCCTGGAGTTCGACGAGGTGCTTCTCCAGGATGACTTTGAAAGATTCGCTGACGCGCTGCTCGAAGAGGATACCGATACATTCCTGTATCGTGACTTCAATGCAAGGAATGTGATGATATGTGGCGATGAACCGTATTTTGTTGATTTTCAAGGAGGAAGACGCGGTCCGGTATATTATGATGTAGCATCTTTCGTATGGCAGGCGCGGGCGAAATATTCTTGTGAGGCGAAGGACCGCATGGTCGGCAGCTACCTTGAAGCTCTTGCCGGATATCGCCAGGTAGACCGCGCTGCGTTCATGAAAAGACTGGACCTCTTTATTCTCTTCCGCCTGCTTCAGGTGTTGGGAGCATATGGCTTCCGCGGACTGGTCGAGCATAAGGCGAACTTCGTGACCAGCATTCCGGCTGCTATTTCAGAGCTGAAGTCAATGACGGGCAAGTTCTCGTCGCTATACCCATATATGACACAGACCCTGGAGAGACTCTGTGCTCTTCCTCGTTTTGAGGAGCTGCCTTCGGACGGAGTGCTGGAAGTGCGCGTGTGCAGCTTCTCCTTCAAGAAAGGCATTCCGCAGGATACTACCGGTAACGGAGGCGGCTATGTCTTCGACTGCCGCTCAATTCATAATCCGGGACGCTATGAGCCTTACAAGAAGCTGACCGGACGCGATGAGCCGGTAATACGTTTCCTGGAAGATGACGGGGAGGTGTTCACCTTTCTTGAACATGTCTATGGAGTAGTTGATCCGCATGTGGAGACCTACGCCCGCCGCGGCTTTACAAGCCTGATGGTCAGCTTCGGCTGTACAGGCGGCCAGCACCGCTCGGTCTATTGTGCCGAGCATCTCGCCGCCCACCTGCGTGAGAAATATCCGGACATCCGTGTCCGCCTCACCCATAGAGAACAGGATTAGCCGGGGCTTTAATGGATGGCGTTCCAGGCAATTTGTTGATACTCAGCAAGATATGCGATTGTTCTGCATGGCTGGGATGGCAGGATATTATGCTAAAGTGTTGATTTATAGATAGTTAGAAAGAACGGTATGAAGTCGATGATATTTGCGGCGGGATTGGGAACCCGTCTGAAACCGATAACAGATACTCTTCCGAAGGCCCTGGTGCCGGTCGGAGGAAAACCTCTTATCGAACATGTTACGCGAAAGCTCAGGGCTTCCGGTATTGAGGAAGCTGTGGTGAATGTGCATCATTTCGCCGACAAGATCGAGAGATGGATAGCCAGCCAGGATTGGATATGCTGCGATTCTCATGATATGGCAGACGGGAAATTCATGATGCATGTCAGTGACGAGAGGGAATTGCTCCTCGAAACAGGCGGCGGCATCCTGAAGGCCCGCAGATTTCTTGAAGGTTGCGGACGCTTTCTGATCCATAATGTGGATATTCTCTCAGATCTGGATATCAGTCGGTTCGAGTCCGAGGTACAGGAAGATGCATTGGCAACCTTGCTTGTCAGCGAAAGAGAGACTTCCAGATACCTTCTTTTCGATCCTGATACAATGCGCCTGGTGGGATGGACCAATGTGAAGACAGGTGAAGTCCGTACTCCGTATCAGGACCTTGACGTGAAGGCCTGTAGGAAACTGGCCTTCTCCGGCATACATATCCTGTCAGACGCCGTTTTCAACCAGATGGATGAATATGTAAATGAAAAAGGACTGCAGGATGAATCATGCAGCCCTCGTTTTCCGATAATTGATTTCTATCTGTGGGTATGTGCCCGCCGACCTGTTCATGGCGTCATTTCAAACGGTCTGAAGCTTGTTGATGTCGGCAAGCTGGATACGCTTGAACTGGCAGAAAAGTTCATTCAGGAGAACTCGTAGTCAATCTTGTCACATCCTCCCAGATTACCTTCCTTCTGTGGTATGCCTCTGAAGAGTACGAAGCCGCTTACCAGTATCATCACTGCAGCTGCATATATTCCTGCATAGGCCCATGGGCTGAGTACATCCATGAAATAATCGACGCTTTTGAGCGATGGGACCTGTGCGATAAGGTATGCGAATGTGTTGTTGACGAAATGCATCAGCATGGTCAGCTTCAACGATCCGGTCCTGTAGTATACATATCCGAATACTATTCCCATCAGGAAAGCAGGTACTCCCTGCTGGAGATTACCATGAATCAGTGCGAAGAAAAGAGCAGAGATCATTATGGCTGTCCATGGACTTGTCCTTTTCAGCATTCCCCTGAGTACCAGGCCTCTGCATAGCCATTCCTCAAAGAACGGAGCAAATACAGATACAGCCAGAAGCACTACCCAGGCCGGGGTGTCATGCATCATCTTTGACAGCTGTTCTAGCTTGACAGGATCCATCTCCGGAAGGAGTTTGCAGACAGGCTCGGATATGAAGGATGTGGCCAGTGTCATGAAGCTGACAGCAAATGCCAGAGTTATTCCCCAGTGGCTGCCGAAATTGCTGCTGTCCAAAGCATAACCTGTCGATACGTACTCGTTGCGTCTGCTTTTGACAGAGGCAAAAAGCATTACCGGAATGAACATGAGAGGGTAGGAGATGAGCAGTCCATATGAAGCCATATCTCCAAGTGATTCATAGCCGGCTGCGTATAGCAATCCTATGATGAACGCTCCGATGAACGCTCCTGCAAGCATCAGAAGAGCCATCCAGAGCATGTCCAGATATCCCGGCAGGAAGAAGTTGTAAGTGGAAAAGAGGTCATATGACCTCTTTCCATGATATTTTCTGAAGAATCCCATTCCTATTTCTTATAAAGAGGTGTAGGATAGATTCCCATGTCTGCGAATTCCTGGAACTTGGCTACTACTCCAGGTCTGTCTTCCTTGAATGTTACGCCGAACCAACGTGATGGGGTAGAGAGAAGTTCGCACTTTCCAAGACCTTCCTTGATGATAGTGTCGATTGCGAAAGGAATGTAGAATTCTGCCTTGAGCTCACCGATGTTCTTCTCGAGGAACTGGGTGAATATAGCTTCGCTCTTCTCGAAATAATCTGGCGTGAATCCCCACATGTTCATCGAGCAAAGTGTCTTTGGAGCAAGCTCGACTGTCTCTCCGGTCACATTGTTCTCTCCGTAGATCTTACCGTCGTCTGCCTTTGCAATCTTGTGGTGCTCAACCACATCTGTAAGGTATCCCTCGCTGTTGGCAGTTCCTACGCCGCGCGATACTCCGCCAGACTCGGAAAGAGTGTTGTCGAGCTCGAAGCCCACGAGCGCATATTCTCCTGTCTTGCCTTCATGTGCGCGAAGCCAGTCTCCAAGAATTCTGAATGACTCCTTTCCATAGTAATCGTCACCGTTGATGACAGCAAAAGGCTCGTTGATGACGTCTTTGCCCATAAGGACTGCGTGAGCAGTTCCCCATGGCTTTTCGCGCTCTGGATTCAGGGTGAACTGTGAAGGGATCTTGAAAAGCTCCTGTGTCACGAACTGGAACTCAAGCGGTTCGCCGTCCACGCATTTTACATTGCTGTATTTTTGCTTTACTACCTGTTCCATCTGATCCTTGAAATATTCGCGGACGATGTATACGACTTTTCCGAATCCGGCTTCAACCGCATCATAGATGGAATAATCGATTATGGTCTCTCCGTTTGGCCCGAGTCCGTCCATCTGTTTGAGTCCGCCATAGCGGCTGCCCATGCCGGCAGCGAGAACAAGAAGTGTTGGTTTCATATCTTTCGTGTTTTATTATTATTTGTTTTACGTTTCTTAAAAATCTCCCAAAAATAACTAATTTTGTCGATATAAGTATAAATGGTCATGGAAATTTGGCAGAAGATAAAGAATCTATATACGGGAAAAGGCAAGTGGTTTGCCTTGTTTGTGACGGCTTGGCTGGTATATTTTACCTGGACCTGGTTCTTCGGTTCGGGCAATACCATCCCTATCTGGCTTGACGCAAAGAAGGAATATCGCGAGCAGAATGCCCAGATCGAAGCCTATAAGAAGGAAATGGAAGAGATGGATGCGGCCATAAACCGTCGTAAATCCAATCTCGATTCATTAGAAAAATTCGCCAGAGAACAGTATCAGTTTGCTGCCCCTGGCGAAGATGTATACATCATAGAGGATTAAAAACCAGTGTATGTCCAAGGAGTGATCACTCTGAGCTCCTCCTTTACTGATTCCGATACATCGAGAGTCTCGATGAACTCTGCGATCACTTCATGATTGATGCCTGCACCAGTACGTGTAAGCGCCTTGAGCGTCTCGTATGGGTTCGGGTAATTTTCTCTGCGGAGGATGGTCTGGATTGCCTCTGCGACCACTGCCCAGTTCCTCTCAAGATCGGCACGCAGAGCGTCTTCGTTGAGAATCAGCTTGCCAAGTCCCTTCTTAAGCGAGTTGAGAGAAATGATGGAATGCGCAAGCGGCATGCCTATGTTGCGGAGCACCGTCGAGTCTGTCAGGTCACGCTGCAGGCGTGAGATCGGCAGTTTCATAGACAGGTGGGTGTAAAGCGCGTTTGCCACTCCGAAGTTGCCCTCAGCATTCTCGAAGTCGATAGGGTTCACCTTGTGCGGCATTGCAGACGATCCGACCTCTCCTGCCTTCACCTTCTGGCGGAAATACTCCATTGAAATATATGTCCAGATGTCGCGTGCAAAGTCGATGAGGATCGTGTTGATGCGGCGCAGGCAGTCGAAAAGCGACGCAAGGTTGTCGTAGTGCTCGATCTGCGTGGTCGGGAATGACCTCTTCAGTCCGAGAGAGGCAACGAAATCATTGCCGAATGCGATCCAGTCGATGGCTGGATATGCCTCTTTATGCGCGTTCATGTTACCTGTCGCACCTCCGAACTTTGCTGGATATGTCAGCTGTGAGAACTGACGGATCTGCTCCTCAAGACGTACAGCGAACACGTTGAACTCCTTGCCTACACGGGTAGGTGATGCCGGCTGGCCGTGGGTCTTGGCAAGCATCGGGATCTCGGCCCAGTCTGCCGCCATTCCCTTGATGATGCCGAGGACTTCCTGGAGAAGAGGCATGAAGCACTCATCGATCGCCTCCTTGAATGAAAGCGGAACGGATGTGTTGTTGATATCCTGAGAGGTGAGTCCGAAATGAACGAATTCTCCCCACTTCATGATGTCCATCTCCTTGAAGCGGTCCTTGATGAAGTACTCCACAGCCTTCACATCGTGGTTGGTTACCTTCTCGATCTCCTTTACCTTGGCTGCATCCTCAGGTGTCATGTTCCTGTAGATGTCTCTGAGAGCCTCGAACTTCGTGTGGTCGAAGTCGGCCAGCTGAGGGAGCGGAATCTCGCAGAGCGCGATGAAATATTCGATCTCTACGCGGACGCGGTATCTGATGAGCGCATATTCGCTGAAATATTCTCTAAGTGGTTCAGTCTGACGCGAGTAGCGTCCGTCGACAGGTGATACTGCCATGAGAGGAGTGTTGTTCATTTCCATCATATTTCGATTAGTGACGCAAATATAGCAAAAAGAACTAAAAGTTTCATAGAAGTCAGGTCTTACATCAGGTGTGATTGCAAACTTGTAAAAAAAGATTATCTTTGCACGGCTCATTTTATTTTATAAGTATAGGGGCAGTTGAATAACATAAAAAATCAAAATAGTTACTGATGAAAAACAAATTTTCTGCATTCCGTCATGCCGGCATACTGATTCTTGCCGTTCTCTGCGGAATTTTAACTGGCTGCGACCCGAAACAGGGTGCGAGATTCAATGTCACTTTCCTGGAGGCAGGCCCTGGCTCCGTGACTGTTGACGCAACTGTCAGCGAACCTACCGAGGTGGCATATCTTTGCCAGGAGGAATCTCTTGAAACTTTGAATGCAAGCCTCATCTACATGCTTGGCGAGAAGACTACGTTCACTAAGTCAGGCAAGCAGCAGTTGATGGCTGACATAAAGGAGGATACCGAATATCACCTCTATCTGGTCGCAAGACTTTCAGCTACTGAGTATTCAGAAGTGTATTCGTTCTCTTTCACGACAAAGGCTTTCGAATTTGATGAGCTCTGTACAGTTGTGGCTACAATGTATGATGGTTTCAAGATGCATATCGCTGTGCCGGAGTCAGTGAAGAACTCGGTTCCCGGCACTGCAGGCAGCAGGGGAATCCGCTACACTCTGACAGACCTCATGATGTATAACCTCAAGAGGACGAACAGCGATGAGTACTGGATGCTTCTGACAAATGCAGGACAGCATGTTACAGAGGATTCGACACTTGAGTTCTCAGACAGGACCAACAGGATGCAGAGTTCTGAGGACATC
>JAZQEN010000071.1:0-9481 GCA_045539015.1 Candidatus Cryptobacteroides sp. | reverse complement strand
GGAGAGTAGGTAGCTGCCACTTTCTTCTAGAAGCCCTTGAGACTGAAGTCTTGAGGGCTTTTTTTTATTATACATTCTACCTTCATAATGTTTGGTCTTATCAATTTATTTGTATCTTTGCACCCCGAAAAACCACAGTAGACCACAGTTGTTATGGACAAGAGATATTCTGCATTCAAAAGAGACATTTCATCCTTTATATCAAAGGACAGAATATACACAGATGAGTTGCGAAAGTTCGCATGGGGAACTGATGCCGGTTTCTATCGTCTTGTACCTCAGATAGTTGTAAGGACTGCAAATGAATCGGAAGTGTCACTGCTTTTGAAATCCGCTTCCAGACATGCTGTCCCTGTAACATTCCGTGCTGCCGGTACCAGTCTCTCCGGTCAGGCTGTGAGCGACTCAGTACTTGTGGTTGCCGGAAAGAACTGGGAAGGTTGGTCAATCAGTCCTGATGCGGATACGATAACGCTTCAGCCCGGAATAGTCGGCTCTAAAGTAAATGATTACCTAAAGCCGTACAATAGAAAGTTCGGTCCTGATCCTGCATCCATAAAGAGCTGCATGGTTGGTGGTATTGTCATGAACAATGCATCAGGAATGAGCTGTGGAACCACTGCCAACAGTGATAGACTGCTGTTGAATGCCAGAATTGTTTTTGCTGATGGTTATGTGCTTGATACTTCTTCTCCTGACAGCAGAGCTGACTTTATCAAGACCCATCCTGATTTCATCAATGCCATCATCCGACTTAGGGAGAAGGTGCTCTCAGATCCGGCACTTGTAGAACGAATCCGCCATAAGTATTCCATAAAGAATGTAACCGGACTTAATATCCTGCCGTTCATCACTTTTGAGGATCCGATTGATATTATTCTTCATTCTCTTGTCGGCTCGGAAGGTACCCTTGCATTTATCAGTGAGGTGACAATGAAGACATTGCCGCTAGCTCCCCTTGAGGCAGATGCTATGGTGTATTTCAAGGATATGGCTGAGGCGTGCAGGGCTGTCGTAGCTATAAAAAACCTTCCGGTTACAGCTGCAGAAATGCTCGATAAACGTTCTCTTGCATCTGTGAATGCCGGTGAGATAGAGGGATTGACGGCCGTTCTAGTGCAGACTCAGGCGCAGAACCAGCATGAGCTGGCGGACAATGTCAAGGCTATTTCAGATGTCTTGTCCTCTTTTAATACTTATAGTGAAGTACAGTTCACAGTCGATCCACAGGAGTATGCCAGGTTCTGGGCAATACGTTTGGGAATATTTCCGACAGTTGGTGGTATGAGAAAACCCGGCACTACCTGTCTCATCGAAGATATTGCATTCCATATCGAGGATCTTGCAGAAGCTGTTGTTGATCTCTCTGATATACTTGACAAGTATGGTTATGATGATTCATGCATATATGGACATGCATTGGAAGGAAATTTCCATTTCATCATCAATCAGTCGTTCTCATCCGATATGGAAGTGGAACGATACAAGTCAATGATGAATGAAGTTACTGACCTTGTTGTAAAAAAATATGATGGATCTCTTAAGGCAGAGCATGGTACCGGCCGGAACATGGCTCCTTTCGTTGAATATGAATGGGGTGCCGACGCCTATGAGGTCATGAAGGAAATGAAACGGATATTTGACCCTGGAAATATACTTAACCCTGGGGTCATATTCAACGATGACCCGCAATGCTGCTTCAAGAATTTCAAGGCTTTATCCCTTTTGACTCCCGGCAATGATGCTCCTGAGGAAATGGGACCAGCCTATGCGAAATTGAATAAATGTATTGAATGTGGTTTTTGCGAGGTGAATTGTGTGTCTTGCGGCTTCACCCTTTCTTCCAGGACAAGAATTGCTGTTCAGCGAGAGATTGCCCGTTTGGAAGAGAGTGGTGAAAATCCGCAATTGTTGAAGAAGCTTAAAAAGCAGTATTACTATTATGGTGCACAGACCTGTGCCGGAGACGGATTATGCTCGATGTCATGTCCAATGGGAATAAATGTAGCTGACCTTACCCATGAGATCCGTCGCCGGAATATCGGCAAAGCCGGTCATGGAACAGGTAAATTTGTTGCAGATAATTTCCATGGCTCGAAGAATGCTGTCAGAGGAGTGCTGCGCATTGCCGGTTTAGGTCACGCCGTTTTGGGCTCCAAAGTAATGGGCACTTTGGCGAGAGGTCTCCACGCCATGGGTGCACCGCTGTGGACTCCTGCATTCCCGAAGGCATATAATGCCGGTAAAAAGCTCAAGTCAGATCAGGGAGAAGGACTCAAGGTAGTATATTTCCCAAGTTGTCTTAATCAGGCCATGGGAACCGACAAGGCATCCAAAGGATTGAGACCATTGGCAGAGGAAATGACTGCATTACTGCATAAGGCAGGCTATGAGGTGATATTTCCGGAAAGGATGGATTCTCTCTGTTGCGGAACAATCTGGGAAAGTAAAGGTATGCCGGATATTGCTGAAAAGAAGGTAAGGGAATTGGAGGAGGCTCTTTGGCGTGCTTCAGAGGAAGGCAGGTATCCGGTTGTGTGCGATCAGAGTCCGTGCCTTCACCGTATGAAGGCGCATATGACCAAAGTAAGACTTTATGAGTCTGCTGAATTTGTATGGACCTTCCTGAGGGACCGCTTGGTCTTCACTAAGACAGATACTCCTGTCGCTCTTCATCTGACCTGCTCAACCAAACTTATGAAACTGGATAGAATCGTCCATGACCTTGCTTCCTTGTGTTCTTCAGAGGTGTTTATCCCGGAAGGGGTTGGATGTTGCGGATTTGCCGGAGATAAGGGAATGACACATCCTGAGCTGAACGCATATGCGCTGCGTAAACTTGGACCTCAACTCGCTGAGAAGGGTATCAAGGTCGGGTATTCAAACAGCCGTACATGTGAAATAGGACTCCAGACAAACTCGGGAGTCCCATACAGGTCAATCATATATCTTGTGAATCAGTGTACTTCCGCGAAGTAAGGTATCAGAACTCTTCGCGAATGTTGTATCTGTTGCGCTCCTGACTGTTGCGGGAGACAAGTTCTCCGAGGAAGCCGGTGAGGAACAGCTGGAATCCAAGAAGTACAGCTACCAGGGCCAGATAGAATAACGGCTGCTCTGTCACCGGTCTGAAATCAAGTCCGCTGTTCTGCTGGATGAGTTTCTCGACGATTATCCATACTGTCATGATGCCTCCGATCAGGAACATCAGGATACCTGTGAATCCGAAGAAGTGCATAGGCTTCTTTCCGAAACGGCTCAGGAACCAAAGTGAAATCAGATCAAGAAATCCGTTCACGAATCTTTCCAGACCGAATTTGCTCTTTCCGTATTTCCTTTTCTGGTGATGGACCGGCTTTTCTGTGATCCTGTCGAAACCGGCGTTCTTGGCCAGATAAGGGATATATCGGTGCATCTCTCCGTATACCTCGATGTTCTTTACGACCTCATTTCTGTATGCCTTCAGTCCGCAGTTCATGTCATGCAGCTTGATACCTGTAATCCACCTTGCTGTAGCGTTGTACAGTTTTGACGGGAGATTCTTGGTGAGCTTGTTGTCGTGCCTCTTCTTCTTCCATCCGGATACGATGTCGTAACCCTCTTCCACGACCATCCGGTACATCTCAGGAATCTCTTCAGGCGAATCCTGAAGGTCTGCATCCATGGTCACTACGACTCGGCCCTCTGCAGCCTTGAATCCGTGATAGAGCGCTGCCGATTTACCGTAATTGCGACGGAATGAAATGCCTCTGATGTGGGAGTCGTTTTCTGAAAGATCCTTGATGATTTTCCATGATTTGTCACGGCTTCCGTCATCTACCATGATGATTTCATAAGTATATCCCTCTTTCTTCATCACTTCGCTGATCCATCCTATCAGTTCAGGAAGTGACTCCTCTTCGTTATAGAGTGAAATGACAATTGAAAGGTCCTTGCTGTATTCCATGGTATGTTATTGCTGATCTTGAGTGTTATCTGATAGTGTTTCCTCGATCGGTATCCGGCGAGATACGAAAAGCGATGCCAGAGTTCCGAACCCGAAGCAGTAAAGAAGATTGGACAGGAACATCATCTGAGGCATATATGACATGGTCTTTTCCATCGCAGTCTTAGTCTGCTGGTCCATCAAAGGAGCCATCTGAGTCATCATGGTATCAGTCAGGAGCTTGAACTGCTCTGCGTACAGCCCGGCATTGATCACGGTGATGTTTACGTAGAACGCTGCCGAATATACGAAACCCGAAAGCAGTGCAGTCACCATTCCCATTCTGAATGCGGCACCTCTGGTGACTCCGGGACATTCGATTGTGAACCGCCTCATGAACAGTGCCATGAAATATATGCATCCTCCGGTTTCAAGTACCCATAGCAGGGTGCCGGTTATCGATAACATTGCCGGAGATGTCTGAGACATGGATATCCACTGTTCCAGAAACATGCAGGCAGTAGATATGAGACCGAGCAGAAGTCCGGCCTTGCCTGCCATATCCCAAAGTATCTTTTTATAGTTTCTATCCATAATATATTTCCTATAGTCGTACAAAGATAGAAAAAAATTCCTACCTTTGTACGCTTGTTTGGTTATGGCAGGCAAATAGACAGAGTTAAAAGATAAAGATATGATAAACATTACATTTCCTGACGGTAGCGTGAGACAGTACGAGAGCGGAGTCTCAGCTTTTGATATTGCAAACAGCATCAGCCCAAGATTGGCAGCAGACGTATTGGCTGCAACAGTTATTCCGGCAGCTGACACGACAGGAAAAGGATCGGTATATGATGTTACACGTCCTATCAACGAGGATGCTGCCATCCGTCTCCACAAGTGGGAGGATGCCGAGGCAAAGCATGTCTTCTGGCATTCTTCATCTCACCTTCTTGCAGCAGCTCTCGAGGCTCTTTATCCGGGAGTGAAGTTCGGTATCGGACCTGCGATCGAGACCGGTTTCTACTATGATGTGGATTTCGGTGAAAAGACCCTCGTAGAGGCTGATCTCAAGGCTATCGAGGACAAGATGATCGAGCTTGCACGTCAGAAGAATCCGTTCGTAAGAACAGAGGTGTCAAAGGCTGATGCGCTCAAGACTTTCACAGAGAAGGGCGATGAGTACAAGTGCGAGCTTATCAGCGAGCTTGAGGATGGTACCATCACATTCTATACAAATGGTGATTTTACCGACCTCTGCCGCGGACCTCACCTCAAGGATACTTCAGTGATCAAGGCCGTGAAGCTTACTGCAATTGCAGGAGCATATTGGAGAGGAGATCAGGAGCGTCAGATGCTGACCCGTGTGTATGGCGTGACCTTCCCTAAGAAGTCTATGCTCGACGAGTATCTCCAGATGCTTGAAGAGGCCAAGAAGCGTGACCACAGAAAGATCGGTAAGGAGATGGAACTCTTTACATTCTCTCAGAGAGTAGGTCAGGGTCTTCCGTTGTGGCTGCCTAAGGGTGCGGCTCTCCGCGAGAGACTCGAGAACTTCCTCAAGAAGCTCCAGAAGTCATACGGATATCTTCCTGTAGTGACTCCTCATATCGGAAACAAGGACCTTTATGTGACATCAGGTCACTATGCAAAATACGGCAAGGATTCATTCCAGCCTATCCATACACCACAGGAGGGTGAGGAGTATCTCCTCAAGCCTATGAACTGCCCTCACCATTGTGAGATCTACAGATCAAAGCCACGCTCATACAAGGATCTCCCATTGAGACTTGCTGAGTTCGGTACAGTATACCGCTACGAGCAGAGCGGTGAGCTCCACGGTCTTACCCGTGTGCGTAGCTTCACTCAGGATGACGCTCACCTCTTTGTACGTCCTGACCAGATCAAGGAGGAGTTCTGCAAGGTGATCGACATCATCCTCTATGTGTTCAAGACTCTGGACTTCAAGGAGTATATTGCACAGGTTTCATTGAGAGACCCTGATAACAAGACAAAATACATCGGATCTGACGAAAACTGGGCAAAGGCTGAAGCAGCTATCATCGAAGCTGCCCAGGAGAAGGGCCTCAACACTGTTGTTGAGTACGGTGAGGCTGCATTCTACGGCCCTAAGCTTGACTTCATGGTGAAGGATGCTATCGGAAGAAAGTGGCAGCTTGGTACAATTCAGGTGGACTACAACCTTCCTGAGCGTTTCGAGCTTGAATATATCGGAAGTGACAACCAGAAGCATCGCCCTATCATGATTCATCGCGCTCCTTTCGGATCGCTTGAGCGTTTCGTTGCAGTGCTTCTCGAGCATACCGGAGGAAAACTTCCTTTGTGGCTCACACCTGATCAGGTCAACATCGTGCCAGTCAGCGAAAAATATGAGGAATATGCAAAAAAAGTTTGCAGTTTGCTGAATAATTCCGATATTCGCGCCGCCGTTGATGATCGTAACGAGACACTCGGCAAGAGAATCCGTGAGAGTGAGCTCAAGAGGATTCCTTTCCTTGTGATTGTAGGTGAGAAGGAGATGACTGAGGGAACGGTATCTGTCAGAAGACAGGGTGGAATAGACGCAGGATCTATGCCGGTAGATGAATTTGTCGCATTGGTAAGCAATGAGATAAAGGATCAGCTGTCATAGTTATGACCATATTATTAACTTAACTTATAGGAGGAATTTTTTATCGCAGCACCATTTAAACCAGGTCCGCGCCCGATGGGCCCCAGACCTAATGCTCGTCCTGGCCAGAGGCCGAACAATGTAAAGAAGGACGAGGACGGATTGAGAATCAATGAGGAGATTACAGCTCCCCAGGTTCGTCTCGTAGGAGAAAATATCCCTGAGCAGGGAGTGTTCTCTTTGAGAGATGCCTTGAGGATGGCTGATGAACAGGAGCTCGATCTGGTGGAGATAAGCGCGAAGGCTGACCCTCCTGTATGTAGGATAATGGACTATCAGAAATATCTCTATCAGCAGAAGAAGAAAGCTAAGGAGATGAAGGCCAATGCGGCTAAGATAGTCATCAAGGAAATCAGATTCGGTCCTAATACCGATGAGCATGATTTCCAGTTCAAGTTGAAGCACGCGCAGGAGTTCCTGCAGGAAGGCTCGAAGGTGAAGGCCTCTGTCTTCTTCAAGGGACGTTCGATCATCTACGCAGACCAGGGAGAGAAGCTTCTTCTCCGCTTTGCAGTAGAACTCGAGGAATACGGAAGAGCAGAGCAGATGCCTAAGCTTGAAGGAAAGAGGATGATCATGATGATTGCCCCACTTAAGAAAAAGTAATCCAAGGGATTGGATACAGAATAATTATTAACTAAATCAAATTTAACTATGCCAAAGATGAAGACCAACTCCGGTTCAAAAAAGCGTTTTACGCTTACCGGAACGGGAAAAGTTAAGTGAAAGCATGCTTACAAGAGCCACATTCTCACCAAGAAGACCAAGAAGCAGAAGAGAAATTTGACTCACATCGCACTCATTGCCAATGTTGACGAGAAGAGAGTCAAAGCTTTGTTGGGTATGTAATTTTAATTAATTACAAAAGTTATTTTAAGTTAAACTTGGAACGCAGTTGAGAAGTTCCTGAAGAAAGGACACTGCCTCCATAAAACAGTTAAATTTATGCCAAGATCGGTAAATTCAGTTGCCTCAAGGGCACGCCGCAAGAAGATTCTTAAAAAGACCCGCGGCTATTTTCTTTCGAGAAAGAACGTTTGGACGGTAGCAAAGAACACTTATGAGAAGGGTCTTACTTATGCTTACCGTGACCGTAAGAACAAGAAGCGCACATTCCGTGCTCTTTGGATCCAGAGAATCAACGCCGCTGCACGTCAGTACGGTATGACATATTCTCAGCTCATGGGTCGCCTTGCAAAGCAGAACGTAGGTTTGAACCGCAAAGTGCTTGCAGACCTTGCTATGAACAATCCTCAGGCATTTGAGGCTATTATCAATTCTGTAAAATAAGTCTGCTGCTTGATGAAGCGCTTGAAAGAGATATACCACAACAGATGGGTGAGACTCGGCTTCTGGTCGGTTCTATATCTTCTGTGGGTTATCTGGTTGAAGAATTACTGGTTCCTTCTCGGACTCGCAATCATCTTTGACATCCATATCACAAGAAAAGTGAAATGGGCATTCTGGAAAAAGGAGTACAAAGAGGGAGAAAAGAGGAATACACTGCTGGATTGGGTTGATGCAATCATTTTCGCAGTCATAGTGGTGACATTCATCAATACATTCTTCTTTCAGGCTTTCAAGATACCGTCTTCATCGATGGAAAGCTCGCTTTACACGGGTGACCATCTGTTTGTAAACAAGCTTGCTTATGGCCCGAGGATGCCGCACACGCCTCTGACCGTACCTTTTACTCACAATGTCATGGGAGATAGCGAATCTTATTCGACACTCTTCAAATGTGACTACAGGAGACTCAAGGGATTCGGTCAAGTGCAGGTCGGTGATTATGTCGTATTCAACTTTCCTCATGGGGATAAGGTCCTGAAGAAAGCTCCAGCTGATGACTACTATGCAGTTGTCAGAGGAAAGAGCGAAAGGGAGATAAAGCAGATAATAAATGCCTATGGCCCTCTGATTGAAAGACCTTACGACAAGAAGGACCATTATGTCAAGAGATGTGTGGCTGCGGCCGGAGACACATTGCAGATAATAGATGGACAGGTATATGTGAATTCAGAAGCTCAGACAGTATGGCCTGGTGTACAGAACACATACACAGTCACCACTGACGGCTATCCGCTGAGCGCCGGCTTCCTCGGAACACTGGGAATAAGCAGTACCTACGGTTACACCTACAATCCTCAGACTTCATCTTATCCGGCTCTGCCGCTTACAGCGAAGAAACTGGAGACAGTGAAGAACAATCCGGATGTGATTGCTGAGTCAGTCACAATGAATATCGAGGAATATACTCCGGATCTTGCATTGCAGATCTTCCCTTTCTCTGCAGATTCGCTCTACAGATGGACGAGAGATAATTACGGACCGATATGGATTCCGGAGAAGGGGACTGAAGTTTCTCTCACTCTCGAGAATCTGCCTTTATACGAAAGGATAATCGATGTGTATGAGAACAATGATCTGAAGGTCCAGGATGGTGTGATATACATCAACGGTAAAGAAGCCGAAAGCTACAGATTCAAGCAGGATTATTACTTTATGATGGGAGACAACAGGCACAACTCTCTCGATTCAAGATATTGGGGATTCGTACCTGAAGACCATGTGGTCGGTAAGCCGGCAATGATTTGGCTCTCAATTGATAATGAAAAATCGTTCCCTAGGAACATAAGATGGGACAGGCTGTTCAAATTCTTGTAGAAATTTTGCAATTGCGGTTTTTTTATACGATATTTGCAGCCCGCTAATTATGAATTAATTAAAAAAGTTATATACAATGGCAAAGGTTTGTCAAGTTACAGGAAGAAAGAGAATGGTCGGAAACAACGTTTCGCATTCTAAGAGACGCACAAAGCGCGTCTTCGCCCTGAACCTCAAGACCAAGAAGTTCTGGTCAGAGG